>SLIO01000237.1 GCA_007135635.1 Methylomicrobium sp.
ATCTTTTTCCTTGATGACGCTGGCCTGAAAGTTACGTGTATTATCGAAAAATTCGGACAAATAGCGTTGGAAATAGGTTTTATTGACGACGATTTCACCAGCGCCTAGTCCGCGTGAGCCCTGATCCGCGACTTGTAAGCCGCGCTCGAAGACTCGTGTGATATCGGTGCCTTTTCTGCCGTCACCCCGTGTATAAAGCCGTTCGCCGTCGTCATAGGCCGCATAGCCGTCCAGTTTCGGTGTGATCTTGAAAACGACCGAGTCGAAGTCGAGGTTCAATTCTTCGGCCGATTTCTTGATGCGCTTGACCCAATTCTCGATTTCGCCTTGACTGTAGGCTTTGTCGGTCGATAGCATTCTAACCGGTAATTCAACCGTTTTACCGGCGAAGACCGATTCCGGTTCGACGCGCGTTACGAATGGGTGATTCGGATGACGGCGCTTCAGTTCGGCTATAAAGGTAAAGTCGTACTCGGCATCGCTGACGATTGCATCGCCGGCGCGATACAAGGCATTGGCTATCTCGATGAATTCGACGAGCTCTTCGTCGTTGAGCTTTGCTTCGTCGATGGCACGCGAGGCGATTTCCAAAAGTTTTTCTTCGCTCAAGTATTTTAGATCAAGGTTTGAGTGTTCGAGAATTTCTTTCTGATTATCGGTTAGCATCAGCGGAATTGATTTAATAATGTTCTATGGCGGTCAGGATCTGGCAGAAATTATAACTGATGTCGCAATATGGCGCCTGGATAGCTGATTCTCATGATAAATAAGGCTTTAGACTAAAGCAATCTGTCGATTAAAACTCAAAAACCCGAATAACAATATCCATAATCCTACAAAAAGCATACACCATGAAGATCATGAAGAAATTGTGCTGCCTTGATTTAATGACGTCCTTATTGGCGTCTCAATGCGCGTAACGTGTATTTCTCGCTGCGCGAGGGGCTTAGTCTCAAAAAATCGGTCTACAAAACTCATAAGCGACCAGCTAAGGCCGAAAAAAAACCAATGATATGATGAGTTTGTCGAAAACGTAATCTATTAAAGTGGATGGACAATCTCGACAAAGCCTCGGTTCGAAGTGAAGTCAGTCGCTTAAAAGCAGACTTCGAGAAACTGTGTGACGAAGGCAAAAGCATCGGTGAAAGCCAGGCAATCATAACAAGCTTATTCATGGTGGTTGAGTTGATACTCGTCATTTTTCTGGAACGCACCACGAAGAAGGATGCAACCAATTCGAGCAAGCCTTCGTCGCAGACAGAGAAAGATGCATCAATTGGCTTTACCAATTTCTGGAAAGCTTCAGATACTTGATATTTGAAGTAAATTTCTTATTTTCAAGATTCTTAACGAGGGCTCGATTCGGTTAGTTTAACAAAAATTTCTTCGATCGATTTTTTCATCTCGGTCATTTCTAGCAATCCCCAACCCAAGCGGACGACCGTTTCGGTGATATGTTCGCTAAGATTTTGCGTATTATCGTGATGTATTCGTGTAATGTTTTCGGGCAGGCCCTCGACCGATAATACGCCGGGTATCGCTTTTAACGTGTTGAAATCGGCCGGCATGCGCGTTTTGATTTGTAGCGTACTGGTTTTCATCTGCCGGTTGAGGCCTTCGATCGTTTCGTGAAAAATCAATTTGCCGTGCTGAATGATTTGTACATGTGTACAGGTCTCCTGGACTTCAGGCAGGATATGGGTGGACAGAATGACGCCGTGGTCTTGACCTAGTTCACGGATCAGGCATCGAATTTCTCGGATTTGAATCGGGTCGAGGCCAACGGTCGGTTCATCGAGAATGACGACGTCGGGATTGTGCATAATAGCTTGAGCGATGCCGATGCGTTGTTGAAAACCTTTGGAAAGATTGCCGATGAGCCGTCTAGATACATCCCGTAGGCCGCAGCGTTCCTTGGCTTTTTCGATGGCTTTGTTGCTATGCCCGCGCGTTAATCGATGTAGTCGCGCGCAATAATGCAAAAACTCATCGACGGTCAATTCACGGTATAGCGGAGGTGTGTCCGGTAAGTAGCCAAGTTTCAGTTTGGCCAATTTCGGCTTATCGAGCATGTCGTAGCCGTTGATAGTAATGAGTCCGGCGCTGGGAGCAATATTGCCGCAGAGCATCTGCATCGTTGTGGTTTTACCTGCGCCGTTTGGGCCTAAAAAGCCCAGTACTTCACCCCTCGACAGCGTAAAACTAACATCGTCGACCGCACAAAGTTTGCCATAGAAACGGTATAAATGTTCGGCTATTATCAGGTGACTCATAACGCAATTCGCTAGATTCGTTTGAGTAGCGCTTCGACTTCCGCTTGCAGTTTTTTCCGGAAGAACAGAAATTTCCAGCGCGATCCGCCGCATTGTTTCCATAATATCGCCGAGCGTATGCCTGCGAGCAGTAGTGCTCTGATTTTATTGACGATATCGGGTCTCGATAAGTAATGTTGTTCGCCGTTGACCATGATCCTCGGTTGTAGCGTACTGATCGTGTTGTGATAAATGTCGCCGAGGTTGGCTAATACGTTTTCGTGCAAAAGTCCGAAAGTTTCGCTTTGGTGTTGGGCTTTTTCGATGCCTTTACCGATGACTTCCATTAAATCGGGACGGTTTGATACCTGTTTTTCTAAAAATACTAGCGATGCCGCATATCGTGCTTGTTCGGGATCGGCTATATCGAAACCGGTCATTTGCCGGTTGAGTTGTTCCAATCCGAATTTGATACCGGCTAGGCCGCCATAAATGTTTTCAACCGTATCCGAGTCGATTTTAAGAATGCTGGCGATACTGGCTTCGGTTGCATCGGGATCCGATTTGCCGGTTGTTGCCAATTGCCTGACCAGCGCGGCCGCTTGGGCGATACCTGCGAGTGCGATTGCTTGGTTGGTGATGGTGTTGAGGTTTTTTGTCATTGTTTACAAGCCAATAGACCGGGGCAATGTTGAGTGGTGGCATAGCCGGCTTGAATCCAAGGCTGAATACCGTTTTGTAGATGGTTAATATTGTCTAAACCGAATGTTTGCGCTAGAAGATTACCGGCTTTTTCACTTCGATTGCCGGATCGGCATACCAGCACGACGGGTTGATTCGGTGAAGTGCGTAATTTTTCCATTTCGCTTAGCCATTGTTCTGCATCGTAGCTGCCTCGACTATCGAAAAATTGAAGCCTTACACTGTGAGGTATCGTTCCGGTCTCGGCCCATTCTTTTTCGGTACGGATATCGATGATCAAAGCATTTTGCTTGTTTTTCATTTCGAGCATTTGCGGTATATCGATAGCCCCAAGCTCACTCGCCGATAGTAACTGCG
This sequence comes from Methylomicrobium sp., assembly GCA_007135635.1. Lineage (GTDB taxonomy): Bacteria > Pseudomonadota > Gammaproteobacteria > Methylococcales > Methylomonadaceae > Methylotuvimicrobium. Next base: position 3,312 of record SLIO01000237.1, read on the forward strand.
TATGGATCATCAATGAAAATAAAAATAAGAGTTTGTTCATGGAATCGGTTATTCGATGTTGTTCATGATTTGATTCGCCCAGTCGATGCTTTCCAGATACGCAGTGTTAATCATCGCCGGAGTTAAAGCTTTGAAGTGTATCGATTGCGGCAACCATTGCTCGAAACCGAGCACGAATTGAAGGGTTTCTCCGCCTAATCCTTTCTTTTCCAAAATAGCAATCGCAACATCGGCCGTCAATGGTAATTGACCAAGCGCTTCATCGATCGGCAAATCTAGAATACTGTCGAGACTCGATAGTATACCGATTAAAAAGTAATGCTCGGGTTCCTCGCTAAGGTGCCGGGCTAATAGTTCGCACATTTTAGCTCGAATTAAGGCTGTTTGAAGTATGGCTCTCGGTTTATTCGATAATGAGGCGAAGGTCAAAATATTACACCATCGTTTGATTTCATTCAGGCCAAGATAAGAAACGGCATGCCGGATCGTTTCGATCCGTCTTGGAATTGCAAAAAAGGCCGAGTTAATGTAATGCAATAATTTAAAGCTTAATGTGACATCTTGCGAAATGATTTGTGTCAGTTCGGGAAATTCTACGTTGGGATTATTGATCGCAGCCAACAATCTGATTGCCGCGGTTTGGTTAATGCCCATACGCCGGCCTTCGACGATGTTCGGTTTGCTGAGAAAAAAACCTTGAAAATAGTCGCAGCCAAGTTCAAGTAGTTGTTCGTATTGTTGGTGGGTTTCGACTTTTTCGGCCAATAACTTAACGGGGAGATGTTTGAGTTGTTGGATTATCTCTAGTGTTTCTTGTTCGGACATTTGCAATACATCGAGTTTGATGATGTCGGCGTACTCTAGCAATGGCCGCCATTCGTCATTCAACACAAAATCGTCCAGTGCTATGGTATAGCCGAGTTGCTTTAGCTCTTTAATGTTGTTGATGATTCTTAGGTCGACGTTGATATCTTCTAGTAGCTCGATAACAATGCGTTCTTTGGGAAGGCTTAACGGAGTTTTTTCAAGGATATTTTGCCCGGTAAAGTTAATGAAGGCTTTGTGGCTTTCGACTAATTGATTAATGCCAAGTTCGAGTATCGTATCGGTAACGATTTGATTGGTCGCTTGCGTGGCTTGGCTTTCTTGCGCCAAGTCGAATTCATGGCCTCGAAAAAGGATTTCATAGGCATAAATTTCAAGTTTTCTATTAAAAATTTGTTGACGACCTATCAAAAAGTTTGTCATTTAGATATGCCCTTTGCCGAATAATCCGGTGCCGAAATTTGAGTATAAAACAAGGTATGAAAGCATTGTATTTGGTTGTATTGCTTTTGAGCGTTAGACTATTCCGTATTATTGTTTAAGTTTATATCATTTTTAACAAACAAGCGTCGAGCGATGCATACGGCGCTTTATTTATCATAATGATTAAAATCAGTGGAGAAGAAATGAGCGAAACGATTGTGTTGGCGGTAACAGGTATGAAATGCGGCGGTTGCGAAACCAATATCAGCGATAAATTAAGAGCTCTGGATGGTGTACTTTCGGTTTCCGCGAGCCATAAAGACAATAAAGTGGAGGTTGGCTACGATCCGGCTAAGATTGATGTCGAAGAAATAGAAGATGCCGTTATCGACGCCGGCTTTTCTGTGGAATGAAAAAGGTTAAAGGTGAAAGATAAAAGATGAAAGATGAAAGATGAAAATATATGTACCGGATTTGGCCTTCGTTTATTTACCATTGCCCCTTGAACCTTGAGCCTTGAACCTTTTCACTTCTATTCGGAGATTATCATGAGCACGCAAAACGAATCCGAGATGCCGATGCCCGAACTGCGCCTGTCAATTTTGGGCATGCGCTGTGCCGGGTGCGTTGGAGCCGTTGAAACCGCCTTGGCGGAAGTTGAAGGCGTGGCCGAGGTTTCGGTCAATTTTGCCGATCATTCGGCTCAAGTCAAAGGCGATGCCGATCCGGACGCATTGACCAAAGCGGTAAAAGCGGCGGGTTACGATGCGGCCGTCATGGAAGGTTTGGATGAAGATCCCTCCGAACAAGAAGAGCTTGAACTCAAACGCTATCGTTCGTTGATGAAAAAAGCCGCAGCGGCAGCCGCGCTGGGTATTCCGTTGATGCTGGCCGATCACTTCGACTGGTTGCCTGAAATCGGTTCCGAAGCCGGGCAATGGTTTTGGCCGCAACTTTCCTTGATGACCTTGGGTATTTTGATTTATTCAGGTTGGCATTTTTATAGCGGTGCGATCAAGTCGTTGTCTCACGGTCAGGCCAATATGGATACCTTAATCGCGCTGGGAACCGGTTCGGCTTGGTTGTATTCGTCGATTGTGATCGATTATTCCGATGCTTTGCCGTCGCTAGCCAAGCATGCTTATTTTGAAGCGGCCGTGATTATCTTGGCGTTCATCAATTTAGGTTCCGGTTTGGAAACCTTAGCGCGCGGCAAAACGTCGGGTGCGATTCGTCAGTTGATCGGGCTTCAACCGCGCACCGCGAGAGTCATCCGTGAAGGAAAGGAAAGCGATATTCCGATTCACGATGTCGGGCTCGGCGAAATCTTGCGGGTTCGTCCCGGCGAAAAAATTCCAGTGGACGGAACGGTGACCGAAGGGCATTCGTCTGTCGACGAGTCGATGTTGACCGGCGAACCCTTGCCGGTCGAAAAAACGGAAGGTTCATCGGTTGCCGCGGGTACGATGAATCAAAAAGGTAGCTTTATTTTTAAGGCGACGCGAATCGGACGCGATACCGCGTTGGCTCAGATCATTAAAAGCGTGCGGCAAGCGCAAGGCAGTAAACCCGATATCGCGCGTTTGGCCGACAGGATTTCGAGTGTCTTTGTTCCGGCCGTTGTCGCTTTGTCAATACTCACATTTATTATATGGTTAGGTTTGGGTCCCGAACCGTCACTTGGGTACGCTTTCGTCACTTCGATGACTGTGTTGGTGATTGCTTGTCCCTGCGCATTGGGTTTGGCGACCCCGATTTCTGTCATGGTTTCGGTCGGACGCGCGGCACAAATGGGAATTTTGATCCGCAATGGCGAAGCCTTGCAGACGACAGGTAAGATGACTTGTGTCATTCTTGATAAAACCGGCACGGTGACCGAAGGGAAACCTTCGGTTTCAACAATCGAGGCAGTGAACGGCTTTTCCGAAGAACAAGTTCTGCAAATCACTGCCAGTATCGAATCTGGTTCTGAGCATCCTTTGGCTGGAGCCATTCTGACCGAAGCAGAACGCCGAGGTATCAAGCCGTCACGAGCCCGACGTTTTCAGGCAGTAGCCGGTCATGGGGTTAGTGCAGAAATCGACAAGCGTCAGGTTTATTTCGGAAACGCCGCGCTAATGGCGCAAAAAGACGTCGATTGCGCAGCTTATTCAGAGCAAATGCAAGAATTGTCGAAGCAGGGTCAAACGCCGATGCTGCTGGCGGTCGATAATGAAATCGCCGGTATTGTCGCTGTGGCCGACCCGATTAAAAAAGATTCTGAACAAGCAATAAAATTGCTTAAAGAGCAGGGTATACGCATCATTATGGTGACCGGCGACAACGAAGTCACGGCCCAAGCGATTGCCGGACAGGCAGGTATTTCCGAAGTTAGGGCGCAAGTGCTGCCACAGGATAAGGCGGCTGTTGTTAAGGAATTGCAAGAGAAAGGAGAAAAGGTCGGCATGGTAGGCGATGGTATTAACGATGCGCCTGCGCTGGCGCAAGCCGATGTCGGTATCGCGATCGGTACCGGCACCGATGTCGCGATCGAAAGCGCTGATGTCGTTATTTTGCAAGGTTCGTTGATGAAAGTGCCCGAAGCCATCGAATTGTCTAAGGCAACGGTTGTCAATATCAAGCAAAATTTGTTGGGCGCATTTTTCTATAATACGATCAGTATTCCGGTCGCTGCCGGTTTGTTGTATCCGTTGTTCGGTATTTTATTGAATCCGATGATTGCCGGCGCTGCGATGGCGATGTCGTCGGTCACTGTCGTGATGAATGCCAACCGGCTTCGTTGGGTTAAATTAGGAGGAAGGTGATGAA
>SLIO01000178.1 GCA_007135635.1 Methylomicrobium sp.
CGGCAAATCAACAAATCATCGATGCGTGTGACGCCGCGCCCGGGTGCGTCGCCAATCAAGTTTCGCACGATCTCCAAAACTTCAGCCGAAGCAGGATAAGCAAACAAGGTTCCGCAAGCCGAATGCCGGCTCAAACCCCAACGTGCCGCAAAGGCTAGCGCGTCCAGGTGCAATCGCTCCAAAAAAATCGGTTCGTCTTCCAGCACTATGCGCCAATTTAACAAAGCTTCACCCAGTGCAAAACCTTCACCGGATGCGGGTCGACCCAATACGATGACTTCCCATGCGATGAAGCACGCACCGGAATCGATCTTTATCGTCGTTGCGGACGTCAGCCGCGCGCCTTCGTAGACGATTGTTTCTTGCGGCAGCCATTCCAAGACCGCGTTCTCTTCGATCATGATCGTGACCGACTGAGCTGCGCTGCCGCCTTCACTGCGGTAAAACTTGCCGGCGGCCGGTGTCGTGATCAAGGCATGACTGCCGCGTTCGGCTTTAGCTTCGATCGTCAACCGGTCTCCGGCAACGACGCCGCCCGGCGGATGCAGTAAATACAGATGACAAACATCGCCTTCCGGATAAAAAGGCCGCTGCACCGTCAACGGACCGCGATGAGTCCTGTGTCGCAATACCGTTCTGCTCTCGGTCTTCGCAAAACTGAGTCGCAGCTCAGCTTGCCAACCCTGTCGCGAATCGATCCCGGATTCGCTTGCCGCGCGCCCGTCGCTGTACACCGGATCAAGCACCAAGCAACAGAGTCAAACTTATCGCCGCGCACGAGATGGCGACAGCAGTTCGAGTCCATTTGAAAATCACGGGACTCAGTAAACCTGCCGCCAAACCGATACCGTGCAACGTGGAGGTTGAAAGCAAAAAGCCCAAGGCATAACGAGTCCGGTCCGCATCGGGACCGATTTCCAAGGCATGCACATAGCCGTGGCTTAATGCGAACAAGGCGGCGACGAAGCAAGCCGGAGTCAACGCAAGGCGCCAGTCGCGCAGCACGATGAATCCCGATATGAGCACCGATAGGGCCACCCAAAGTTCAGGAGAAGCCACCGAAATACCGGCGAAGGGCAAACCTGCTCCGATAGCCATGGCCGACAAGAAACTCAAGGGCAACAACCAACGCGCCCGCCCTCCCAGTCCGAAAGCCCAGAGACCGACCGCAATCATCACCAGCAGATGATCCGGGCCGAGCAACGGATGAATAAACCCTTCGCCGAACCCATGATCCGCACCGATGCCGAGATGCGCGAAGGCCGGTATCGGTAACAGAAGTATCGAAGCGACTAGCATGACAGTGTATTTGTTGTTAATCATCATTTTCACCTTCACATAATTGTTTTATCTCGCGCAGAGACGCTGAGGCGCAGAGTTATTGCTTTTTCACGCGAAGCTTTTTTGGAGGCCCATAATATATTATTTCAACCGGTGACTCCGAAAGATGCGCGATGCTCACCCTTCACTTTTTTGCCGGATCACACCGTCAAATAACGCTTGACCATTGTTTCGTTCATTTCGTCCATATCGCCCGCCGCGACGCTTCGCCCTCGCTCCATGATGCAGAAACGGTCGGCCACTTTGCGTGCGAACGGTAATTTTTGTTCGACCAGCAAGACCGTGACCCCCATATCGTGGTTGATCGTCTTGATTGCTTCACGCACCTCATCCTTGGCCTCGTTTTTCAGCAAGGGCGTCGCAAGGCCTCTAGCCTTGTTTAAGCGAACGATCACGTCGCCGATTTCGCTGACAATATTCGGCTGTATGCCTTCAGTCGGCTCGTCCAAAATCAGCAATCTGGGATTGAGCACCAAGGCCCGTCCAATTGCCAATTGTTGTTGCTGGCCACCTGACAAATCGCCGCCGCGCCGCCCGAGCATCTGCTTCAGCACCGGGAATATCTCGAAAATATGCTCCGGCACTTTTTTGATGCCGTGTCTACGCGCTGCGCGCAGACCAATTTTTAGATTCTCCTCGACCGTGAGCAGTGGAAAAATCTCGCGGCCTTGCGGCACGAAGCCGATACCCAGCTCTGCTCGTTGCTCGGGTTTCAACGTCGCGAGATCGACGCCGTCGAACAGCATTTCGCCGCTGCGCACCGGTACTAAACCCATGATGCATTTCAGCAAGGTCGTCTTGCCGACGCCGTTACGTCCCATCAGGCAGACGCAGGCCCCTTCCGGCACCGACAACTGCAAGTCCCACAACGTGTGGCTCTCGCGGTAATATTGATTCAATGAATTGATGTTCAGCATTAGTCCCCCAGATACACTTGAATCACGCGCGGGTCGTTTTGTACTTCGTCCATCGTGCCCTCGGTCAATACCGAACCTTCATGCAATACTGTGACCTTGCGTGCGATCGAGCGTACGAATTCCATGTCGTGTTCGACCACGACGATCGAATGCTTGCCTTGCAACGACAGCAGCAATTCGGCGGTACGGTCGATCTCCTGATGCGTCATGCCGGCAACCGGTTCGTCGACCAACATCACTTTCGGCTCCTGCATCAACAACATGCCGATCTCCAGCCATTGCTTTTGTCCATGCGACAAGATCCCGGCTTGTTGTGCGCTGTGTTCGGTCAGACCGGTCGTCGTCAGCACCTCTTCGATGCGGTCGCGATGTTCGCCCTTCAGCCTTGCAAACAAAGCGGGCCAGGCGCCCTTGTCTGCCTTCATCGCCAATTCCAAATTTTCGAATACGCTCAAATTTTCGAACACGCTTGGCTTTTGAAACTTTCGGCAAATGCCGGCCTGCGCGATTGCCGGTTCGTCCATTTCGAGCAAATCGATGGTTTGACCGAAAAATACCGAACCGCTATCGGGTTTCGTTTTGCCGGTAATCACATCCATCAGCGTCGTCTTGCCGGCTCCATTCGGTCCGATCAGGCAACGCAATTCGCCGTTGTCGATATATAAGGATAGATTGTTCAATGCCTTGAAACCGTCGAAACTGACGCTGACGTCCTCAAGATAGAGTATCGTTTTGTGCGAAACGTCGAGTTCGCCAGGTTTGACCGGCTTTCTAACGAAATCGAAGGTTTTGTACCGATCGATCAAAGGCATGGTCATGTCCGAGTCTCCCCGCTTTCCTTAGGCAATAAACCTGCCAAGCCATTCGGCATAAATACCGTTACTAAGACGAAAGTCGCACCTAATGTAAACAACCAGATTTCCGGAAGCAAGCCGGTCAACACCGTTTTACCGTAATTGACCAGCATCGCGCCGATGATCGCGCCGTATAACGTACCTCGCCCGCCGATCGCGACCCAGACTACGATTTCCAATGAGTTCAATGGCGAAAATTCGCTCGGGTTGATAATGCCGACCTGCGGCACATACAATGCGCCGGCAAGTCCGGCCAGCATCGCCGCAAACACGAATATCCATAGCTTGAACATTTCGACACGATAGCCCAAAAAGCGCACGCGAGCCTCATGATCGCGCACTGCGGTCACGACACGTCCCAATTTGGTGCAAGAAATCCATCTCGCCAGCAAAAATGCACCGATTAAGGTAAGTCCGGAAATCATGAATAGTGCGACTCTGACCGCTTCGGATTGTATGTTAAAGCCGAGAATGTCTTTGAAATCGGTCAGGCCGTTGTTGCCACCGAAGCCCATTTCATTGCGAAAAAACGCCAACATCAACGCATAAGTCAAAGCCTGCGTAATGATCGACAAATAAACGCCTGTCACCCGCGAACGGAATGCGAGCCAACCGAAAACGAACGCCAACACACCCGGTGCCAAAAACACCATCGGCAGCGCGAACCAGAATTGATCGAAACCGTACCAGTACCACGGAAGTTCTTTCCAGTCTAAAAACACCATAAAATCGGGCAAAACCGGATCGCCGTAGACGCCTCGCTCACCAATTTGGCGCATCAAATACATCCCCATCGAATAACCGCCCAAGGCAAAAAAAGCGCCATGACCGAGCGCGAGGATGCCGCAATACCCCCAAACCAAGTCGAGCGACAAGCCCAGCAACGCAAAAGTTAAATACTTGCCGAGCAAAGAAACGGTATATGCGGAAAAATGCAGCGCCGAAGCACTTGGAAAAATCGCATTGCAGAGCGGCACCAACACGGTTAGCGCGATCAACGACAGCAGCACGATATTCGCCGTCTTGTCGTTACTGATAAACAGACTCTTCATGCTCAAGCCTCCGCCGCTCGGCCTTTTTGCGGAAACAACCCGCGAGGACGTTTTTGAATAAACAAAATAATGAACACCAACACCAAAATCTTCGCGAGCACCGCGCCGGCATGCGGTTCGAGCATCTTGTTAGCAATACCGAGCGAGAACCCGGCAACTAATGTGCCCCAAAGATTACCGACACCGCCGAATACGACGACCATGAACGAATCGACGATATAGCTCTGACCCAAATTCGGTCCGACATTGGTGATCTGACTCAACGCGACGCCCGCGACACCGGCGATGCCCGAGCCCAAACCGAAGGTCATCGCATCGACCCGCGCTGTCGGGATACCCATCGCTTTGGCCATATTACGGTTTTGCGCGACGGCCCTAACTTCGAGACCGAGCCGTGTCTTCTTAAGAATTTGCAATAGCGCCGCGAATACCAACAAGCAAAACAGCACGATGTAAAAACGATTCCAAGTCAACGACAGAAAATCGTTAATCTGCCATGAGCCGCTCATCCATTCCGGCGTCGTGACGCTGCGATTCAGCGGCGAAAAAATCGAACGCACCGTTTGCTGCAAGAACAGGCTTATGCCGAAAGTCGCCAGCAAGGTTTCGAGCGGCCGCCCATATAAAAACCGAATAATACCCCGTTCGATCGCGATACCGACAAAAGCCGAAATCATGAACGCCGCGGGAATTGCCACAATCACCGACAGACCGATATGATTTGGCATGATTTGCTGCATAACATAAGTCGTATAAGCGCCGAGCATCATCAACTCTCCGTGCGCCATGTTGATCACGCCCATCACGCCGAAGGTAATCGCCAAGCCGATCGCGGCCAGCACTAGCACCGCGCCTAGACTCAATCCGAAGAACACCGTCTCGACGCTGCTGTAAAACTGCAGCCGGGCGTCAATTTTTTTCAGTGCTGCTTGGGCTTTTTTCCTGACTTCGGTATCCGCTTCGATGAAATTGCCGGCGCTGTCCTTTTCGACCAAGGCACTCAGCCGGTTGTAGGCTTCGAGACTGTTGTATTCCTTCAAAGTGTCCATCGCGTTCAGACGGACCAATTTGTCGCTATTTTGCAGGTCATGAAGTGCAAAAATCAGGCGAATTGTCGAGAGAACATCCTCATCTTGTTCAGTCGATTCGTGCTCCTTTAACAACTCCAGTGTGTTCGCGTCGGCTGTCTTGACCATCGCATTGACCGCAGATAGCCTTACCGAAGCATCATCCGATTGCAACTGAAGAAGAGATATTTTCTTGCGTAGCTTGGTGCGCAAGCTGTTGGTAATGTTGACTTTCAACAATGCAGAGCGCTCAACAAGACCTAAATCGACCCCGGTCGACGCTTCGGCAATCCGGTAGCTTTGGCCACTTTCGCTAGCAATCACCGCCGTTTGCGTATCATGTAACGTATATAAGCGGCCATCCAACAAGGCTTCCAAAATTGCTAAAATCGCAGGATGTCCGGTCATGCTCAAATGTTCACTCGCCTGCTCGCGATCTTTCATGCTGCCGAGATGCAAGCGCGCCAGTGCATTGGCAAACGGATCGAGAACGGCTTCGGCTTGCTGTTCCGAGACTTCCTGATTCTCTGCCGAAAACTGAGCCGTTTCAGTGATCGACTCATCCAACGCAATACCGGGCCGGACGCAAAGCATCAATAAAGCCAACAACGACATCTGCCATTTGAACGAATTCGCTTTCATAAGAGTTCCTAAAATGAAGTGTTCCTAAAATGAATATTCAATCGCAGGGTTCGCACCGCGTACCTTTACAAGCGGTACGCAGTGCCCGGTCAGCTTATACTCTTACCCTACCCTCCACTTCAATACAGCCGATCAATAATTTTGCCCGGAACATTTTTTTGTTTCGGTATTAAAGTTGCCACACATAATAGGCGGGGTCCAATCAGCAATGATCGGCTTGCTTTCCGGCAGAAAATCCGACCAGGCGTCGCCCGGTACCAATTTATTGGTTTGCCAAACGGTCAAGAACTGGCCATCTTCCTGAATCTCGCCGATCAATACCGGCTTGGTGATGTGGTGGTTCGGCAGCATTTTTGAGATACCACCGGTCAAGTTCGGAGCCTCGACGCCGATGATCGCCTTTTGGACGGCATCCGGGTCGGTCGAACCGGCCTTTTCGACCGCCTTGACCCACATATTGAAGCCGATGTAATGCGCTTCCATCGGATCGTTGGTTACACGTTTCGGGTTCTTGATGAACTCATGCCATTGCTTGATGAATTCGGCGTTCTTGGTCGTATCGACACTCATGAAATAATTCCAGGCAGCAAGATGCCCGACCAACGGTTTAGTATCGATACCGGACAGCTCCTCTTCGCCGACTGAAAACGCAACGACCGGAATGTCCTCGGCGGCAATGCCTTGGTTGCCCAATTCCTTATAGAAAGGAATGTTGGCATCGCCGTTGATCGTCGACACGACCGCAGTTTTCTTGCCGGCAGAACCAAATTTCTTGATATCCGACACGATGCTTTGCCAATCGGAATGACCGAACGGCGTGTAGTTGATCATGATGTCCTTTTCATCAACGCCCTTGGCTTTCAGATAAGCTTCGAGGATCTTGTTAGTCGTGCGAGGATAGACATAATCGGTACCGGCCAAGACCCAACGCTCAGCGCCGAAGTCGTTCATCAAATAATCCACAGCCGGAATCGCCTGCTGATTCGGCGCAGCGCCGGTGTAGAACACATTTTTCGACGATTCCTCGCCTTCGTATTGCACCGGATAGAACAACAGGCCGTTTAGCTCCTCGACGACCGGCAACACCGATTTACGCGACACCGACGTCCAACAACCGAAGATCGCCGCAACCTTGTCTTTGGTCAAGAGTTCGCGCGCTTTCTCGGCGAATAGAGGCCAGTTCGAGGCCGGGTCGACGACGACCGGTTCCAGCTTTTTGCCGAGCAAGCCGCCTTTTTTGTTCTGCTCCTCGATCAGCATCAGCATTGTATCTTTGAGCGTGGTTTCGCTGATCGCCATCGTGCCGGACAGAGAATGTAAGACACCGACCTTGATTGTGTCTTCGGCTGAAGCGTTTGGAGCCGCAACCGTTAAGTGTGATGCAACGGCTGCAACGCTTAACAATTTAAGACTTTTTGATAGTTTCTTCATAGTATATTCCCGATGGAATTGAAATTAGATTTGGTACTGAAAGCCAAGAAGGAAGGCATTGA
>SLIO01000194.1 GCA_007135635.1 Methylomicrobium sp.
GATCACACCGTTGAACGCATTGCCGTTAGGCAACGGCTCATTGCTATAACGCACGCTAATATCGAAGACCGGCGCCGGTTGCCCATAGCTCATGGCCCATTCCAGACTGAAGCGTTCGCAAACAAAATGCTCGATTCGCAAGACCGAGAACGGCTCCTTTTCGTCCGGCTCGTATGAGACGATCAGGCGCCCCCTGCCCGCCTCGCCGAATTCGTCGACCAACACTTCTTCTATCGATGCGTTCAGTATTTTAATGGCTCCGCCTATCGTATTATCGAAAGATTGATTCAAGTTAGCCGCCGTGACATCCGCAAAGACTTTTTCTGCACCTATCTCGAAATTTTGACCATTGAAGCGGAAATGGATCAAATTGCCGCTTAGTCGAACTACTTCATAAGGCGTTTCCGGACCGGGCGCTTGCAGCCATAAACGATAAGCGCAGCGCCGCGACAAACCTTCGCACGGTAAATCGCATTCCGCTTCGCAAACGAAGACCAATTCGGTTCTGACGCTGCATTGATTACGGTCCACGACCTCGACCGGCAGTGTTTGGCCGCTCGCTGTCGGCGATGAAACGAACTCACTGGCGCTTAGCATTTCGCCATTCACCGAATACGGCGGCGTGCCGCCGGTAATTCGAACAGTCGCGATGTAGGCACCGGCATCGGTGCATCGATATTCCGGTTCGAGCAAAAGTAAAGACTCGGCGATCACGATTTCGCGCACGATCGATTCGCTATCGTCGGCATCGATGATCCGAATGCGATGAGCGCCCGCGTTCAATATCAGCGGCTTATCGGTCAAAGGCACATAGGCTTGATCGTTCAGTTGCAAACGATAAGGCGCTTTTCCGCTCAGCGGTATCACGGAAACTTCCGCTTGATGGTTAGGATTCGTGCAGCCCACTTCAATATCGAAGGTCGGCGGCGATTTCGGCAAGACGAATTGAATCGGCGCGCAGTCGGAACAGCACAAATAAGGCAGATAAAAATCGGCAATGACCGAGCCGTCCGGTAATTGACCGACAACCGCATCCAAGAGTTTTTGCCAGTTCGACGGCGCTGCTGTCTCCGGACGAAACGGTCTTCCGGTCACGGTTTCAAGTAGCCATTGCAAATCTTGATCGTCCGCCAATGCGGGATTGTTTTTCAGCCTATCGGCAGCCGCCTTCGCTCTTGTATGTGCAACGGATGGCTGCATGCCTTCAACGGTTGATGCTGCGGCGGCAACATTTTTCACTGCGGATACCCCAGATTTTGCTTCGGATTTGGACGTCTGGTGATAGACCAACACGAATGTGCCGCCGATGGGCACGCCGGCTTTATGGCGGATACCCGGATGTTTTTGTAAAAAATGGCTCAGAAAGCGTTTTTTCTTGACTTCGCGAACCCGACGCAACAACTCTTCTTCTATGAGTTCCAGGGCTTCGAGCTTGCATTGATCGAGCATCGATTTCAAGACAAGAGAAAGCGCTTTCCAATCGAGTTCGCCTGCGGTTTCATCGCCTTCCCGCTGTTTTTCGATTTCGGCCGTCCATTGTTTAAGCCCTTCCATGTTTTGCTGCAATGATGGCCAGTCAATTTCGGCGAGATCCTCGACCAATAGATGTTCGAATTTGTGGAGATAACCCACCGACCGAATCGCGGCATTCATCAAAGGGGGTTCGCCGATATCGACCAAATCGCACACATCACGTCCCTGATATTTTTCGGCGAATAAGGCGCCCAGAGTACCTGGCTGCCGATCGAGTCTTGCTATGCGGCTTTCGGCGGAGAGAGCTTGCCGGCCGATGTTTTTGTTCAACAAGGCCGATAGCGCCTTAGAAGACGCGCATAAAATTTCTCGCTTGTAGGCTCGGTAGAGCGTCAGCAAATCCTCGAAATAACAGGCATGCTCTTTAAGATCGACGGTTCCGGATTCTTCGAACGCTCCGGTACGCAATGCCATGATTTGTATCGGCAATCGGTAGCGATCTTTGTGCTGCAATAGGTTTTCCAGTACATTCTGATAGGGTTTGCCTAAGTGTCCTTCAATGCGCAAAAAATTGTAAGGCTCAAGATCGAAACGCAGCGGATCGAGCACGAACGCTTGCGAAGCATATTCAAAGGCGCGGTAGCCTAGATTTTGTGCGGCCCGACCGCGCCGGGTCATAACCGGATTCCATAAGCGATACAACGGCGGATTGCCGTTTTGCAAATAATAGTAAGGAATCGCCTTCTCCGATAATGCGACTGCGCCCAAACGGCTAGGCGTTATCTTGATCTTCTGCTGCGTTGCATCGTTCGTTAATGGCGGCTTATTCGAGAACCGCTCGACCATCTCGACCAAACGCGCGAACAACTGTTGTAGCGTTCGGGTTTGCTCTGTACAGGCGCCGACCGCAGGAGACGGCAAAAAACGATGCCGGTAATAGCCGGGCTCGGCGACGGCTTCGGGAAACAATAAACCCACCATTAAATGCCGTGGAAACAACTCTGCCGGCGGGCCGCATAAACAAATCAACTCAGCCGCTTGCCAGCGGAATTCGTCGTAAGCGGACAACAAGTCGTCGAAACAATCGTAATAATACGGTAGAAATAAAACTTGTTCGGCCGAATCGGGTTGGCTATTCAAAAAACCGAATTTCGCGTCGAAGCCTTCGAACGGATCGTTCGGATAATCGTTCTCGACGAGCGGTTTAAAGGCTCGATACGCGGCCGATAAGGCCTCGCCGACTTAAGCGGCCAAGCCGGAAGACGAAAAAACGGCGTGAAATGCAGCCAAGACCTGCTGCGAAGTCGCCAAGGACGTACTCGGGACACTGATATTCGGCAAACGCAAATCCGGCAAATTGAAACGTTCGGCCAATTGATTTTCCAAATCGGCGGAACTCAGACCCGCATCGAGGCCGTTGAGCGCGGCAATGATGTCGGCTAAATCGGTGCGTTTGATCAACAAACGCCTAAGCGTGACCGTCACCGACGATCCCTTGTCGTCGCAATTATTCGGACTGCAATTGCGCAGCGGGGCCTTTTTCAACTCCAAAAACAACAGCAGCGCCTTATCGTTCAAGAAACCGGACGGTTGATTCAAGGCTTGGGTATTCGGCGCGCCGTTCGGGAACAGTTCCCAAAGCGGATGGCCTTCGAAGGGTGCATACTCGATATCGTTGGGCAGCGTGTATGAACGATAGGCGCTCAGCTCGATATCGTCGGCTTCGCAGATCAAATAGCCTTCCGAAGTGATACCGATGCCCTTCGATAGCCGAATAACCGCTTCCGGAGACGTCGTGTATTCGAGTTCGAACCCGCATACGATGCCGATACCGATCAGGTTCGAGCGCGTCAGCCGGTTTTGCTCGTCCAAGTAATTAAATACCTGATTCAGATGCCGGTTGCTCAACACCTGATTGGCTTCGAAAATTGGAAATTGATCGTATTCAGCTTTCATGACGTTTTGACCGTATTCATGGGTTTTCAAAGGGCCGTGGTACGGCATTGAGCGAACCGAGGGCCGTCTTGTCGAGCCGTACCGGATTATGATCGCTGCCGTCGTCGCAGTCGTGCAGAGTCGCTTCGGGGTAAATAGATTTCAGATCGGCCAGTAAATTGACCACGATTCTCAGCCGGTACGACACGTCGATATAGTCTTGGTAATGCTTATCGACCAAGGCTTTCAATTCGTCTTCGGTACCGGTTTTAAATTGAGCATCGGAACATAGCACGATCGGTGCCGGCTCGAACGATGACAAATCTTCCGGCGGTTCAAGGCCTTTTTCGACATAGTCGTTGTTCAGCCAATCGGAAAACGCCGTGCCGTAATCGGCAAGAATGCCGGCGGCGCATCGGCACAACGACGTTTCGTCTCCATCGAGCAAAGCCTCGGCCAACAAAGCTTCGACTCTTTCCTGCAGGCGCTGTTCGGTCCAATCGATCGAGGCGTTCGCTTCAAGCCACAAGCACCAAGCTGTTTCGAACCGTTCGAACTGCCGGCCGTAACGGGCGATTTCAGCAAAATGTTCGGTCAACCGAGAAACGATAGTGTTCCATAAAACGGCGCCGATCGCCGCGGCACACTCTATCCCGCCGGGATTCAGGATCGACTCGAATTCGCTTGCCAGCTGCGCCCGCAAAACGTCCGGATCGAAATAATCCAGGGTTTTGCCGTGGTACCAGTCATTGAAGACTCGGCTGAAATCACTGTAAATCGCTTTTGCACAGTCGCAGGCCTCCTCTTCCGTAGCCTGGTTTTGTTCGAGCAATAGCGCGGCCAACTCGTTCACGAGCGCTTCGCAGGGATTGTCGATAATCCCTTTATTACCGACCCAACAGATTTTGCTCAATAAGTGCGCCGGCGTTTCTTGGCGTATCGTGCGTTCGGCAAACGCTCGCAAATCCAAGTTAAGGTTATACGGCGAGGTCCAGCCCGGCATGACCCAGGTTAAACGAAACGAATAAGGGTCCTCAAAGCCGCAGGTTTTACATACGCCTTCAGAGCATACGGGATAAAGCGCGTCGCCGGGAAACTTGGGCCTAAGCAGCACATGTTCGACCAGGATCGTTCGTTGGTGCGCGCTCCAATTCAGTAAAACGGCCTTGATCTTTTGCGCCTCGGCCTCTGTCGCCAAATCATCCGGATGAGCGGCGCGCAATACGATCGTATCCTCCTCAAGCGTTAATCGATGAGTCTGCTCATCTATCCGATAAATTTCAGGGTCGCTCATTTGCTTGACGACCGTACGGTAAGCGGCGGTGTTCGATGCAGCGTATGCGTCAAGCTCAAGCGTCCCGGTCAACCAGGGCCGATTATTCCAATCCATCAATTCAAAAGCGATTTCGGTCTTGCCGGCGATGGTTTCCAATGGCGACAATGTCATCTTCAGATCGGCAATGCCCAGCAGCAGATTGACGCGTTTTTTCAGAACCGGATATTGCTTTTGCGCGCAAGCTTCGCCGGTAGTGTCGAACGACCGGTAACGGTATCGGCTAATTTCCGGCAGTCCTTTGAGCAGGGCGAGTTTGGTATCGATCAAGGATGCTTGCGCTTTTTGACGGCCGGCAAGGTCGCTTAGCAATAAGGTGTAGTCGGATAACTGTTCGCCGAAACGGGCCAATAAGTGATCGAGAAACCGGTTACGCCGCTGCAAGAATTCCGGTTCGGACTCGATCAGCTTTTCAAGTTTTTCTTTATCCAAATCGGCGATCAGATCGTCGTAACCGTCGATGATATCTTGCGTTAACTCCTTGATAAAATAGGTTTGACGTATACCGGGGTCCAACGAAAAACAATCGGTACTTTGCGCTAGCTGTGCTATTTGATTGGCCAAGAATTGCTCGAATACCAGCAAATAGGCTTTCAATTGTTTGGCTTGAGCCCGGCGTAATTTGTACGCATGGCTGGGCAGGCCTTCGGGGCCGATGCCATAGCTCTGCGGAAATTCGTTTTGTATCGAAAAATAATGGCCGGGATCTCGGTATATTCCCTTCGGCAACGGCAGGTCTTTCGGCGTATTTTTGATCTTCGGGCGTTCGGCTTCGCCGCGCAATTGATGCAAGGTCGCGACGGCTTCGTCGTGCCTCGCTTGAAAAGGCAGGCCGTTTTTAAAAAACAAGAACCGCGATGCTTCGCGGTAAAATCGCGGCTGTCTGCGATCGTCGAGCATCAGCAACCAGGCCGCGCTGATTCGATCCGGATCGAACAAAGGCTTGCCGTCGTTTTGCCAAATCGGGTCGGCCTTGCCTTTGACGATTCGGCCTTGCGAATCGTAGAGGGTCAACTGCAGGTTGTTGACCGCCAGAACGCCGTCGATCGCCATCAAACGCTTGACGATATCGGACGTTCTGATTTCCGATTTCAACATCGCCCGCTGCAGATCTTCGGATTTGATGAAACCGTTGTCGAGTGCCGGCCCGTTGAAAATAGCTTCGACCGACAAGCCTTCATCGAGCAATTCTTGCAAACTGTAAAACGCGATCGGCGGATTCAAGTAATGTTCGATCTCCTGCCAGATGCGCGCTTGCACGCGGTCGATATCGGCATCGGAGTCCACTTCGAGATCGGCGCACACCGCAATTTCGGCCAACGCTATGCCTTCGATACGGCAATAATCCTCATCGAGATTGCGTCTCTGATGCAATGACAGCTTGGCCTGTTCGACGGCCTTGGCGATCTTGAGCGTTTTGCGCCGGTAGAGCCCGACGATTCCCGAATCCGAAGCGTCCAGCAGCAACTCCTCCAGTTCGTCCAGCGTCGTTTCCGCTTGTGCATCGGCATTGCCGAACACGCGCAGCGTGGCATTGTCGATTGCCAGCGTTAATTCTTCCGATGTCAGCAGAAAATCGATATGGAACAATTCCCGCCAATGTCTTTTTAAATAGCGTTCCTTGCCGGCCTGATCCAGCGCCGAATCGGTCAAGACATCGTAGCCTTTGGCCGCTCCGATTCGAACATTGATCTCATAATCGTGGAAATTATCTAAAAAAGCTTGCCATTCGTCTGCTGCGGACAGGGATAAATCGGGGAAACGCACTTCGACGACCCGAGTCTGAACTCTGCCTTCGGCGTCATAAAAAAGGCGCGTTTTCTGAATTTTGCGGGCATTCAAGTCGCCCAGCTCAGGATCGGATTCCAATTCCAGCAGGACCTCGTATAAACCCAATACGGCTACTTTTTTCGGGTCTAACTCGCCTTGCTCGGGCTTCCGGTAGGACAAAATCAAACGCTCATCGTCGCATAGTGCGTAATAATCGGTTTCGCAGGCGCATTGCTTACAAAATACCCAAGCATTGCGCACCGGCTCCAAATCGATTAGCACGCGCCTGAAATCGTCCGGTGTGACGGGACCGTTCGTTAGTATCTCGCGTGCAGTATAAAACGCTTGATCCGGGAACGGGTCGGCGGCGGTCGAGGATTCTCGGGTCAACAGGTCCTTGATATCCCAACCGCTTCGATAAGCGATATCGGTCAACGCGTAACATAAGGCTTCTAGGATCGTGATGCCCGGATCGTGGGTGTTGTAATCGGTCCAATGCCGACTGCCGGCCTGCTCGATATAGCCGATGCCTTCGCGGCGCAACGCAAAAAAGTCTTCGCTAGGCTTTTGCGAATCCAGTCGGGGTAAGAAAACGGCTGGCTCTTTCATGGATCGCAAGGACAGGTTTCGCCGAGTTCATGCACGGCGGCGGGTTTGATGACATCGATTTGGTGTTCGCCGGCCGGCGCCGAAACCAAAATCGATGCCGCAGTCGAGCCTGCCGCTTCATGGACCGCAACTTCTCCTGCCGTCCCGCCGCTATCTTGATACAACACAAAGTCGGTCAAATAATCGACATAAGTCTGCTCTTCGATGAAACGAATCAA
>SLIO01000337.1 GCA_007135635.1 Methylomicrobium sp.
AGCGGCTTGGTGCTGAATTTGGTATTTAATCCACAGGGCCCGGTGTTGCCGCCGCCGCAGCAAGCACTCGAACAGCAATACCGCGACCATTTGGGCGGCGAATTCGGTATTGTATTCGACCGATTATTGGTCATTACCAACATGCCGATACAACGTTTCGGCGCGGTACTGATGGCGGGCGGCAAGCATGAAACCGATAGCCGGCAAGTCTTTGACGATTATCTGCGATTGCTCAAGGACGCCTATCGACCGGAAAACCTGAGCAAGGTCATGTGCAAAAGCCTGTTGAGCATCGATTGGCAAGGTTACGTCTATGACTGCGATTTCAATCAAATGTTGGACATGCCGCTGGGCGGTAAACAGCCGGTTCATATCGGCGATTTGTTAGAGAAAGATCTGGATTCGGCGCCGATTCAAGTGGCCGATCATTGTTTCGGCTGTACCGCAGGTCAAGGTTCGAGTTGCAGCGGTGCGTTATGAATCGGAGCATGCAAGAAAAAATCGAGCTCGAACACGAGGCGGCCAAGTTATTCATGCGGCTTTACGAGCAGAAAACGGGCATTCCGATGCGGCATATTTGGCATAACGAGCCGAAAAAGCCGGATGTGTCCTGTTATTTAGGAGACCGGCGCTTGGATTTGGAGATTGCCCATCTTTACGGAAGTGAAGAAGAGGCCCAGTTGATTCTGGGCCGCAAGGCCAGTATCCGGACGCTGGAGGCGCTGCATCGTCTGATTACCGTACCGGTCGGCGAGCGACTGTTGAACGCGTTGAATGCAATTTTGTCCAGCAAGGCCGAAAAATCCTATCATAGCGACCGGGTTTGGCTGGTGTTGCGTAACGCTAATCCGCTTTGGAGTCGTGAAGAACTGGAGGATAATTTGCACCGGGTTACGCTACCCGAGTCTCACTCATTCGAACAAATTTGGGTCGTTGGAGACATGGCTGGCGAGTCCGGTATTTTGAGGCTGTATCCTTGATCTATCCTGGCTCCCACGGCCCGACGTGGGAACCCATATGCATCAAGCTAAAAACGGCTAAGGATTATGCACGAAATAACTTCTACAAGTAGTAGGCTTTGTGGCGGTTCGGTAACTCGCTTGACAGGACGCCGTGAATACGTCCTTGTAGGCTTGACGGCGGCGACTGATTGCCAAGGATGGCATGAATGCAGATTTTGCAGGAGCAAAAATCTGCCCTGCCGCCGACACCTGTCAATCGAGCCACCGAACCCCCTTCCAGCAGTTGTCTAAGTTATTTTATGCTCGTTCCTAACCCGCATCACGCTCTTTTTCTCGCGCAGAGACACAGGGCGCAGAGAGTTCCGCTGTTTCACAGTCTCTCCAGCTTGGGAAACTGCATAAACTGCTCGATCCAACCTTTGCGTCTTCGCGTGAAAAAAACCTTCGTGTCTTCGTGTGAGGCTAAAGAAATCCTCACACGAAGACAAGAAGGCACGAAGGAAAAACATAGCGCTGCCGCCCATCAAGGCAGAGGAAGTGCCTTTTAGCTTGATGCGTATGCCGTGGGAACCCATAAGGCATCAGGTATCGCAGAAATGATTTACGATTGATTATCTTCCGTTTCTTCCTTTTCAATCGCCTCAAGCGAGAATTTTGAAGTTAGACCGTCAGGCGACTTGGCGACCGCTTCGGTCGCCGACCCCTTGCCTTCGCTGAGGTTGATTTTCAATTTCAAGTTATTCGGCGAATCGGAGTTTTGCAGTGCTTCCTCGAGCGAGATTTTGCCGGCTTTGAAAAGATTGAGTAAATGGCTGTCGAAGGTTTGCATTCCGATATTTTCGGATTTTTCCATCGCTTCCTTGATCGCATGAATTTCGCCTTTATGAATCAAGTCGCGGACCAATTGCGTTCCCAACAAGATTTCAATCGCGGCGACCCGCTTGCCGTCCACGGTAGGGACCAGACGCTGCGAAACAAAGGCTTTCAAATTCAGAGATAGGTCCAATAGCAATTGATTACGCCGCTCTTCCGGGAAAAAATTGATTATTCGGTCGAGTGCTTGATTAGCGTTGTTGGCATGCAGCGTCGACAAACATAAATGTCCGGTTTCGGCGAAAGCGAGCGCGTGTTCCATCGTTTCTTGAGAGCGGATTTCGCCGATCAGAATTACGTCCGGGGCCTGGCGAAGCGTGTTTTTGAGTGCGTCTTCGTAACTCAGGGTATCAACACCGACTTCGCGTTGATTGACCAGACAGCGTTTGTGCGGATGAAGATATTCGATCGGGTCCTCGATCGTGATGATGTGCCCTGACGAGTTGCTGTTTCGGTGGTCAATCAGCGCGGCCAGCGAGGTGGATTTACCGGAACCGGTGCCGCCGACGAATAGAATCAGGCCGCGTTTTTCCATGATCACTTTTTTCAGCACTTCCGGTAGGCCTAATTGATCGGCATTCGGGATATCGACCTTGATGTTGCGAATGACCAAGGCCAGGTTATTGCGCTGTTTGAAAATATTGACGCGGAAACGACCTATACCGGGTTCGGATATAGCCAGATTCATTTCCGGGACGTGTTCGAAGTCTTTTTGCTGATCGGTATCCATCAGGCTGTAGGCGATTTTCTTGATGCGTTCGCCGGTTAGTTTTTCGCTTTCGAGCGGCTTCAACGCGCCTTGAAATTTGGCCGCGGCCGGTGCTCCGACGGTCAGGTAAAGATCGGAGCCGTCTTTGGTGACCAGAATTTTTAGATAATCTTTAAAATCCATAATTAAGTCCGTTAGTTTACATGTAGGATGGTTAGAGCGGAGCGAAATCCATCATGGAACGCTACGTAAACCAATGTAACAAATTGCAGGTTTCACGGTGAGCGGCATTATTGCGAGCCTATCCCGCACTCAGACAAAGCGCTGGGTTTCCGCTTCGCTTCTACCCCTACTGCGCCGCGAGTTTGATGGACAGCAACTGTAGGTAGAGCAGAGCGAAACCGATCATGGAGCCACGGCGCCAAAAAATTGATAGGCATTTATTCTAGGTGATAATCACCGAAGCTGAACCCAGTTTAGCCAAGAAATGCGTATAATGACGCAATTTTTAAACAAGCATTTTAAACACAATAACAGCATTATGTCTGAACAAAGAAAAGCGGCAGCATTGATTTCCGGTGGATTGGATTCCATGTTGGCCGCTAAAGTGATTATCGAACAAGGTGTGCATGTTGAAGGCATCAATTTTTTCACCGGCTTCTGCGTGGAAGGACACACACATGCGATTCGCGAAAGGGACCGGGCCCAACCTAAGCGCAATAATTCGCTGTGGGCGGCCGAACAACTCGGCATCAAATTGCACATTGTCGATGTGATTGACGAATATAAGGATGTGCTGATCAATCCGAAGTACGGTTACGGTAGCAATATGAACCCGTGCCTGGATTGCAAGATTTTCATGGTCAACAAGGCCAAGCAATGGATACAAGAAAACGGCTTCGATTTCATCATTACCGGCGAGGTCATCGGTCAGCGGCCGATGTCGCAGCGCAAACAAACGATGCCGATCATCGCGCGCGAGTCCGGTGCCGACGATTTGCTGCTTAGACCCTTATGCGCCAGAAATCTTCCGGAGACTCTGCCGGAGCGCGAAGGCTGGGTCGACCGCGCCAAATTGTTCGGCTTTAGTGGACGATCCAGAAAACCGCAAATGGAATTAGCGCAGCAGTTCGACTTCGTCGATTATGCGCAGCCGGCCGGCGGCTGTTGTTTTTTGACCGACGAGAGTTATTCCGCGAAATTAGTCGATTTATGGCAAAACCGGGGTACGAAAGACTACGAACTCGACGATGTGATGTTGCTGAAAGTCGGGCGGCATATCCGTCCCAAGTCCAATTTCAAAGTCATCGTCGCGCGCGAGGAGGGCGAGAGCCGTTTTCTCGAAGGCTATAAAAAAGAATTTACCAGTTTGATCAGTAGTAGTCACAGCGGACCGTTAGCCTTGATCGACGGCGAACCGACCGATGAGGACTTAGCCTTGGCTGGACGGATCATTGCACGCTACGGACAAGGGCGCGATGCCGAGAAGGTCGATATTTTGGTTAGAAGTCAAAAAGGTCTGGAACAAACGATTCAGGTGTCCCCTTTCGCGCCAGATCAAATTGCCGAGGAGTGGTTCGTATGAGCCGGGAAACCCTGAATGCGCGGCGGCTGCTCTGCCCGTTGCCGGTGATACGAACGCAGGACCGGGTCAAGCAAATGAATGTGGGAGATCACTTGGAAGTGATTTGTACCGACCCCGGCGTGATGCAGGACATCCCCACCTGGTGCCGCATCAATGGACACACGATTCTCGAAGCCAAAACTGAGGACGGCGAATATATTATTGTTCTTGAAGTAGGCGAATAATGATCGAAGCGCGCCAGTCAGTCGAGTCCGATCGTCTAAAAGCGAAGGTCAGTGTGGTTGCTGCATGGACCAACCTGGCCTTGTCGGTCCTGAAAATCGGCTTCGGCATTTTGGGTCAATCGGCGGCCTTGATCGCGGACGGTGTGCACTCGTTATCCGATCTGGCCAGCGATTTATTGGTCATTACTGCGATTAAGCTTGGCGCTCGCGAGGCCGATTTCGACCATCCTTATGGGCATCGGCGATACGAAACGATCGCAACGGTCGCGCTCGGCTTAGGATTAATTTTAGTTGCCGGCGGTATCGCCTACGATGCGATGGAACGAGTTCGCGAACCTGAGCGCTTGTTGATGCCGGAGTTCGAGGCAATGGCGATAGCCGCCTTATCGGTATTGACTAATGAATGGCTCTATCAATATACGAAACGAATTGCCAAGCAAACCCGGTCCAAATTATTACTGGCCAATGCTTGGCATCATCGTAGCGATGCGGTGTCGTCGATCGTCGTGATCATCGGCGTGGCCGGCGTTTGGGTCGGATACGAGTATGCCGATGCGGTCGCCGCTGCGATCGTCGCCTTGATGGTCGCCAAAATCGGCCTAAGTTTGGTGATTCAAAGCGTCAGGGAATTGGTTGATACCTCATTGCCCGAGTCCTTGATCCGCGAGATAAGAAGAGTGATCAAAACGACTCCCGGCGTGCGCGGCATTCATCTGCTCAGAACCCGGCAAATGGGCGAGGATGCCTATATCGACGCGCATATCGTCGTCGATGCCAGAATCAGCGTTTCCGAAGGGCATATGATCGGCGATGCGGTCCGGCAAAATCTGAAAGCCGAATTCGACGACGTGGTTGATGTACTGGTCCATGTCGACCCAGAAGACGACGAATTCATCGATGAGCCGGTCGATGTGTTGCGTGCGGATGTGCAGGGATATTTGCGTGAGTATTTGGCCGAATTGTTCGATGATATCGAGGATTTCAAGATTCATTATCTGGACGGCACGATCGAAATCGAAGTGATTTTGCCGCATCTGATAGGTAGCCAACCGGAACGGATCGAAAAAGTGAAAAAACGATGCGCGCTGATGGAAAGCGCGTTTCCTAACGTTAGCAAAATAAGCGTTTTATTGAAGATTTAGTATTTATTTAGCGCATGTGGTTGGTGTCGAGCATTAATTTCTAAGGACGCTTGAATACATCCATGTAAGCTCTGACTGCAACGTCCTGTTGCAGTCAGCCTTATAAATCAATGCCCGACACCTTCTTATACATGACTTATCCTAACGATCATGAAGAAGCTGTCATCACCCCAGCAAATGATACTGCGAGGGGTGGGTAGCGTACGGTTACTCGCCCGACAGGACCCAGCCCCTAAATTAGTAAGACTATTAACCATGACCGATGGGCTATGGAATTTAGGGGCTGGGTGAATACGTCCGTGTAGGCTTGCCGGCGGCTCCCTGCCGCCGACACCTGTCAGTCGAGCAACCGCACCCTCTTCGGAGCCGACATTGTTTTTTATATCGAAATATTAGATAAAGAGTATCAATCTACGAAATTTCACAGTAACAATTACAAGATTTAAAGGAGTCGATATGGCGGTGGGGCAGGTGGCGTTTCCGGTAATGCACCGGGTTGTCGGGATAGAATTGGGCACGGCGTGCGCGGGCATTAAGCAAACGCAACGCGATGATCTGTTGCTCGTACAAATGCGCGAAGGATCGACTTGCGCGGCGGTGTTTACACAGAACGCGTTTTGCGCAGCTCCGGTGGTTGTCGCGAAGGCGCATTTACAAAATGCCCCTCGTTGGCTGCTGATCAATTCCGGTAACGCCAACGCAGGCACCGGCAAGAGGGGGCTTGACGACGCCTTGTCCACCTGCGCGGATGTGGCCGGTGTTGCCGACGCGGATGCTCGACAAGTCCTGCCGTTTTCGACCGGCGTGATCGGCGAACTGTTGGCTATCAATAAAATCAGGGCGGTTTTACTGAAAGCTTTTGAAAATCTGGCCGAGGATCATTGGGAACAGGCCGCGCGCGCGATTATGACTACCGACACCTTTCCGAAAGGCGCGTCGTTAATTATCGACATCGGCGGCGAGACGATCACTTTGACCGGTATTTCCAAAGGTGCCGGCATGATTCAGCCGAATATGGCGACGATGCTGTCTTTCATCGCGACCGACGCCAAAATCGAGCGGAAATTGCTGCAGGCCTGTTTGGCGCGCGCCGCCGAGTTATCGTTCAACCGCATTACCGTCGATGGAGATACTTCAACCAACGATGCCTGTGTCTTGATGGCCAGCGGCAATTCTAAAGTACCCGAATTGACCGAAGGCAGCCTAGCCTACCAAGCTTTTGCCGATGCGGTGTTGAAGATTTGCAAGCAACTTAGCGAGGCGATCGTTCGGGACGGCGAAGGCGCGACCAAGTTGATGCGAATCGTGGTCGATGAAGCCTTAGATGACGGCGAAGCGGTGCGCGTGGCCAAGACCATTGCGCATTCGCCACTGGTCAAGACCGCGTTTTTTGCCAGCGATCCGAATTGGGGTCGCATTCTGGCGGCGGTCGGCCGGGCCGGCGTAGACAACATGGACCTGGAGCGGGTCGATATCCATCTCGGCGATGTGTGCATCGTTCGCGGCGGCGGCAGAGCTGACGACTATACCGAGTCGGCCGGCCAGCGCGTGATGAACGAACCGGAAATCATAGTAACCGTGACGCTCGGGCGCGGAAGTGCCTCGCAAGAGGTGTTGACTTGCGATTTTTCGTACGACTATGTGCGGATCAATGCGGAGTATCGGACTTAGGTTTAAGGTGAAAGAGGAAAGAGGAAAGAGGAAAGAGGAAAGAGGTAAGAGGTAAGAGGTAAGAGGTAAGAGGTAAGAGGTAAGAGGTAAGAGGTAAGAGGTAAGCATGGTGCTCTGTGGGAGCGATCCCCAGATCGCGATTTCGAAGCCCGAGAG
>SLIO01000117.1 GCA_007135635.1 Methylomicrobium sp.
ATGGTGAAATACTTTTTCTAGGATTAATAGCGCAACCCGCTTTTCACGCCGAAAACAGTTGCATTTATATCGTTGCTGGTGAGCTCATCACCTTGTATTCGACGTTCCTTCTCCTGGCAATCAAGTACTTACATTCTTAACAACGTTGAAATATAACTCAAACATTAACTCCACAAGCTCGTGCCTTATAAAAAACCGGAAATGTCATCATCCTCATTCGAGGAAAACGACAAGAAACATTTACCCATGCCATTTTTCATCATTTTTCCGATACTTCTGTACTTATTTTTTACACCAACAAATGGACACGCTCAATCCGAGCGTCATTACTGTTATTCCGATGCCCATATTCACTTTGTCAACTTTTTTCAAAGAAGTGAAGGCATACAAGCTTTATTGGCTGCGATGGACCAATCCTGCATCGATCATGTCATGTTAACCGGATTACCGGTCACCAAAAAATGGGATGAAAACGAACCGAAAGAACCTCGCTATGTCTTCGGTGACGACGCGCCGACCTATTGGTACAGTGCTTCCGACGTAATCGTCGCAGAGGCTGTCAAAGATCTTCCGCAGGCACATCGCCAACGCATACACCCTTTTATCAGCGCATTCAATCCCAACGACATGAATGCGGTCGATCATATCGAGCGCATGATTCGACTCTATCCGGGACTCTGGGAAGGCATCGGTGAAGTGATGACGCGCCACGACGATTTGACGGCACTCAATCTAGGCAACCCGGTACGTGCCGATAGCGGCGGCTTACCTCGCGTTTATGAATTGGCCGCTCGCTTGGAAATGCCGGTGATGATACATAGCAACGTAACGTCTCAAAGGGAACACGAGCCGCTCTATGTCGAAGAGATGACCCGGTCGCTAAACGCTTATCCAAACACCAAGTTCATTTGGGCGCATGCCGGCGTCAGCATGGCGATCAACCGCAGAATGAAACTGGATTTTATGGTCGAGTTACTCGATCTGCTATTAAAAAAACATGCTAATTTGTATATCGACTTATCCTGGAGCTTATTAAACCATTATCTATTAGATGAAAACGGTAAGCCAGATGCGGAATGGCTCGAGTTAATCGAAAAATATCCGAATCGATTCATGCTGGGCTCCGATGCAGTTGGCCGTTTCGGGAATATTGGCAAGGCCTTGCGCGCATACAATCCATTTCTCGATGCCCTTAACGAAGCCACCGCACACCGGGTTGCACGCGACAATTTCTTGACATTACTCCCGAAGCAAGCGGTGACATTGCCTTACACTGGCGATAAAACAAAAACGCTGATCACGGAAGGCGATGAAATATGATGATCTCTCATCGCACAACATATAAAATTCGCGTAGGATTCGGTCATAAATAACCTCCCTATTTTAATGCAAGGTAAGCAGGTTCGGTTGCTCGATTGACAGGTTCGGCGGCAGGGAAAGCCGCCGTCAAGCCTACACGGACGTATTCACGGCGTCCTGTCAAGCGAGTTACCGAACCCGCTACAAAACCCATAGCTCCAGGAAATTATTTTTCACGAAATCCTTAAAGACATTGCCACCTCTGGCACCATGTACCCACTAGCCGTCTTTTGAAAAAGCCAGCGCCGAACCTTCGACCTCGACGCGAACCGTGTCACCCGGCCCGAATTTTCCGCCAAGAATCTCCTGCGCCAGCGGGTTTTCCAATTGATGCTGTATCGCCCGCTTCAACGGTCTTGCGCCATAAACCGGGTCGAACCCGGCTTCGCCGAGTTTATCCAGCGCCACTTCGCTCAACTCCAGATCAATGTCGTGATCGAGTAAGCGTTTACGTAAATAACGAATCTGAATGTCGGTAATCGCGCGAATTTGATCGCGGCCCAGCGGATGAAACACGACGACATCGTCGATACGGTTGATGAACTCGGGGCGAAAATGATAACCGACCACTTCCATCACGGCCGCCTTCATTGCTGCGTAGTTTTCCTCGCCGGCCAATTCTTGAATGCGGTCCGAACCAAGATTCGATGTCATTACGATCACGGTATTACGAAAATCGACCGTCCTGCCCTGTCCATCGGTCAAACGGCCGTCGTCGAGGACTTGCAGCAGAACGTTGAACACATCCGGATGCGCCTTTTCGACCTCGTCGAGCAAGATCACCGAATAAGGCTTACGACGCACCGCTTCGGTCAAATAACCGCCTTCTTCATAACCCACATAGCCTGGAGGCGCGCCGATCAAACGCGCGACCGAATGTTTCTCCATAAACTCGGACATATCGATACGCACCATCGCTTCTTCGGTATCGAACAAAAATTCGGCCAGAGCCTTACATAATTCAGTCTTGCCGACGCCGGTCGGACCCAGAAACAAAAACGATCCGTTCGGCCGATTCGGATCGGAGAGGCCCGCTCGCGAGCGGCGTATCGCATGACTTACCGAAATCAAAGCTTCGGTTTGACCGATCACGCGATTTTTCAATTGATCTTCCATGCGCAGTAATTTGTCGCGCTCGCCTTCCATCATTTTCGACACTGGAATACCGGTCCATTTTGAGACAACTTCGGCGATTTCCTCTTCGGTAACTTTGTTACGCAGCAGTTTCATTTCCTGCATTTCGGCTTGCGACGCCAGATCTAATTCCTTGACCAACGAGGGAATCACGCCGTATTGCAATTCCGACATGCGGCTCAGGTCATTCGCGCGACTAGCGACTTCTAATTCCAAACGGGCTTGTTCCAGTCTTTCCTTAATCGCGGTTGTACCTTGCAGTGCGGCTTTTTCGGCTTTCCAAATTTCGTCAAACTCGGAATATTCTTTTTCCAGGTTCTCGATCGCTTCCTCAAGGCTTTCCAAGCGTTTTTTAGATGCTTCATCGGTTTCGTTTTTCAGCGCTTCGCGTTCGATCTTCAATTGAATCAAACGCCGATCCAATTTATCCATCGCTTCCGGCTTAGAATCAATTTCCATACGGATGCGGCTGGCCGCCTCATCAACTAAATCAATCGCCTTGTCGGGCAGTTGCCGGTCTGATATATAACGATGAGATAAGGTCGCCGCCGCGACGATCGCGGGATCGGTGATATCGACGCCATGATGCACTTCGTATTTCTCCTTCAAGCCGCGCAAGATCGCGATGGTATCTTCGACGTTCGGCTCATCGACTAAGACTTTTTGGAAACGGCGCTCCAAGGCCGCGTCTTTTTCGATATATTTGCGGTATTCGTCTAGGGTGGTCGCACCGACGCAATGCAACTCGCCGCGTGCCAAAGCGGGTTTAAGCATATTGCCCGCATCCATCGCGCCTTCCGCCTTGCCCGCACCGACCATCGTATGCAATTCATCGACGAACAAAATGACCTGGCCTTGTTGTTTTGCGATATCGTTCAACACCGCTTTTAACCGTTCCTCGAATTCGCCGCGGAATTTCGCGCCGGCGATGAGCGCCGCCATATCCAGTGACAACAATTGTTTGCCTTTGATACCTTCGGGAACCTCGCCATTGACGATGCGCTGCGCCAAACCTTCGACAATCGCGGTCTTGCCGACGCCGGGCTCGCCGATCAATACCGGGTTGTTTTTGGTGCGGCGCTGCAAGACTTGAATCGTGCGGCGGATTTCGTCGTCACGACCGATCACCGGATCGAGCTTGCCTTGTTCAGCTTGCTCAGTCAGATTGATCGTGTATTTGCTTAATGCTTGACGTTGCTCTTCGGCATTGGCATCGTCGATGTTTTGACCGCCACGGACATTATCTATGGCTTTTTCGGCAGACGCTTTCGTCACGCCGGCTTTTTTTAGGATATCTTGCAGAGCGCCCGATGTTTCGCATGCGGCCAATAAAAATAATTCGCTCGAGATGAATTTATCGCCGCGTTT
This sequence comes from Methylomicrobium sp., assembly GCA_007135635.1. Classification (GTDB taxonomy): domain Bacteria; phylum Pseudomonadota; class Gammaproteobacteria; order Methylococcales; family Methylomonadaceae; genus Methylotuvimicrobium. Next base: position 3,862 of record SLIO01000117.1, read on the forward strand.
TTGCGCGAGCTTGTCGGTCACGTTCAACAAACGCGACAATTCGTTGGAAATCTGCACGTCGCCGCCGATTCCTGAAACAGTCGGAGTGCGTTCGAGCACCTTGGTCAATTCGGCCTGTACGATATTCGGGTTTGCGCCGATTTGCGACAACAACGGCCGAATACTGCCGCCATCCTGGTTTAATAACGCCAGCATGACGTGCGCCGGTTCGATGAATTGATGATCCTTGCCCAAAGCCAGGCTTTGCGCATCGGCCAACGCCATCTGAAACTTGCTGGTCAGTTTATCCATTCTCATGTTGTTTACCTCATCGGTGAATTTGTATATTACTCCTAACATGGTGGGTAACCGGCTGTTTTTCAAGCTCGCCGAGAAAAAACCCTATCATCAATGGTTATGTTCACTTTAATCCTAGAAAAAGTATTTCAGCTCTTTTCTGTCGTTACTGGACGCAGGAGCGTCCAGGGCTGCATTCCCACGCTGGAGCGTGGGAACGATAACCTTGCCCCTTGCCCATTGCCTCTTTCACCTTTCCCCCAAACTAGCTTTACCCGCACCCTTTACGATAAAATCAACAAATCAACAAGGAGTTACTCATGTTCTTGCGCAACAATCGTTTTGTCAGACAGATATTCAGCAGTTTTTTGGATTTGGCGCCTATTTTGGTCGTTGTCTTGGTCTTTCAAATCGCGGTCATACAACAACCCATTCCCGATGTACTCGACTTGATCGTTGGTTCCTTGTTTGTTGTATTGGGCTTGACCTTTTTTATGCTCGGCCTCGAACAAAGCCTGTTTCCGATCGGCGAGTCGATGGCTTATGCCTTTGCCAAAAAAGGCAGCTTGTTTTGGCTGTTGGTTTTTTCGTTCTGTCTCGGCTTCGGCACGACCGTGGCTGAACCGGCGTTGATTGCCGTAGCGAGCGAAGCGGCCAATGTTGCAGCCAAAGGCGATGTCATCGCAAACACCGAATCCGCCATCAATCAATACGCTCTCGGCTTAAGACTGACTGTTGCAGCATCTGTCGGTTTCGCGATTCTAATAGGCGTACTCAGAATTATCCGAGGCTGGCCTCTGCACTATATAATCATCGGCGGCTATTGTATGATTGTCGCGATGACCCCGTTCGCTCCTGCTGAAATCATCGGTATTGCCTACGATTCCGGGGGCGTGACGACTTCGACCATAACGGTACCGTTGGTGACCGCTTTGGGTGTCGGATTAGCGAGCTCGATAAAGGGCCGTAACCCGATGATCGACGGTTTCGGTCTAATCGCGTTCGCTTCGCTAACACCGATGATTTTCGTCATGGCTTACGGGATGTTGATATGACCGATTGGTTAATTCATTTTTCTCAAGACTTTTTGGAAACCTGCCGCGACGTTTTGCCGATAGTAGCGATCATCATCGGGTTTCAAGTATTGGTGATACGCAAACCCATTTTGCACCCAGCGCAGACTTTTCTCGGTTTCTTGAATGTTCTTATCGGCATAACGTTTTTTCTTGACGGTTTGAAAATGGCTCTGTTCCCGCTCGGCGAATTAATGGCCACGCAATTGACCGCGCCGGAATTTCTCGGTATTGCGGCCAATACAGAACAAGCCGATTGGCATAACTATCTATGGGTCTATTTATTTGCCGCTTCTATCGGTTTCGCCACGACATTGGCCGAGCCTTCACTATTGGCAGTTGCTGTTAAAGCAGAGGAAATATCGGGCGGCGCAATCGGCGCATGGGGGCTTAGAATCGCGGTCTCGATCGGCGTTGCATTCGGCATCTCATTAGGCGCCTATCGTATCGTTACCGGAACCGAGCTTTACTATTACATCATTGCCGGTTATATCGTTGTGATGATCCAAACCATCTTCGCGCCCAAATTAATTATCGGATTAGCCTATGATTCGGGCGGCGTCACAACGTCAACCGTGACAGTACCGTTAGTCGCTGCATTAGGCCTAGGGCTTGCCTCGACCGTACCGGGCCGCAATCCGTTACTTGATGGTTTCGGTTTGATCGCTTTTGCTAGTTTATTTCCAATTATCACAGTTTTGGCCTATGCACAGCTCGCCGAATGGCGCAATAAAAAACGAAATTCATCCAATCAAAGCCCATCCAAATAACCGAGGAAAGCCATGCGTTTCAAATTAATCATCGCCTTTGTTGAAGACTCGAAAACCGATCTCGTGCTCGATACCGCGAGAAAAAGCGGCGCTAAGGGCGCAACCGTGATCAACCATGCCCGAGGTGAAGGCATGAAGCAATCCAAGACCTTTTTCGGCCTAACCTTGGAAACTCAACGGGATGTATTGATGTTTTTGGTCGAGGAACATTTGAGCCGCCATATCCTCGAAAAAATAGCAAAAGCCGCCGAATTCGACGCCACATCAGGCACCGGCATCGCGTTTAAAATCGATGTTGAAGATGCGATCGGCGTCATGCACCAAGTCGAACAACTAACCCAAGAACTGGAAGATGAAATATGATCGATAAAGCTAAAATCATTCATGTCAGAAACGTCATGAAAACCGACTTTTCGATGATCGAAGGCTCGGCCTCGGTCAGCGATGCTTTGAAACTGATGAAGTCGCAGAAAACCTCGGTATTGGTCGTCAATAAACGCCATGAATTCGACGAATACGGTTTGGTCACCTCCGGCGATATCGCCCGTTACGTTCTGGCCAAGGATAAAGCACCGGACCGCGTCAATGTTTACGAGATCATGGCCTGCCCGGTGATTCAGGTCTCGCCCGATATGGATATTCGTCTTTGTTCAAGATTGTTTGCAAACTATAATTTGGTTCGCGCACCCGTTATCGAAAACGGTAAGGTTATCGGCATGGTCAGTCCGAATGCGCTGGTACTGGACGGCATGTACCGAAACCTTTAATGGTATTAGGCTTTAAAAAAAGCTACAATTTTGCCCGATCAGAAAACCGATCTTGAGTGAACGCCTACCTGTTTTAGGTTGATGTCCGGCAATGAATCAGGTCGTTCTGCGTCACACAGTAAGTTATTATCAGTAGGAGTTTTAAAATATGGCAACAGGCACTGTAAAGTGGTTTAACAACACGAAAGGCTTCGGCTTTATTGAACCGTCGGAAGGTACGGAAGACGTCTTCGTTCACCATTCAGTCATCCAGGGAGAAGGTTTTAAAACATTGAGCCCCGGACAATCGGTACAATTCGAAATAGAATCGGGCCCTAAAGGCCTGACCGCAGCAAACGTTATTCCAGGATAACGGACGCTTCGCTCAACGAAAAAAGGCCCTTACCGGGACGGTAAGGGCCTTTTTTTACCCTAGAAAAAGCATTTCACCATGAAGAACAAGCGCACCAAGATTTATCGCAAAATCTGAAATGGGGTCCGTCCGATTTCAGCAGCG
>SLIO01000180.1 GCA_007135635.1 Methylomicrobium sp.
CCGATGCCAACGGCTTGGCTGATTTCGATTTGCCGGAATTGGGCGGCGGCAAGACTTATGTATTCAAAGCACAAAGCACCTTCGATAATCGTTGGCTGACTAGTAACACTGTCACACAAGCTGGCTTGGTCAATTTCGTAGTCGGCAATAAGCTGTTGAATGTGGCAGTCACCGACGGTATCGATAATAAACCCCTAGTCAATCAAGAAATTACCGTACTACGTAAAGAACCCGACGGCAACCTGACCTGGTTTAGACGGGATAATACCGATGCAAACGGTCGCTTGAATTTCGATTTGCCCGGATTGGGTAGCGGTACACAGTATGTGTTAAGGACGCAGCAGCTTTTCGGTACCGGCACGGTATTCTCCGGCGATATCGCCAATACCGGAGATTTCGATTTTAGAGTCGGCAATTTGCAAGTCAAGGTGGTTGATGGCGCGAACGGTCAAGCGATTGTCGGGCAGGATATTACCGTGATGGAAGAAATGATTGACGGTAGCTTGTCTTGGTTTGCTCGCGTTCCGACCGATCAAAGCGGCGGTATTCCTTTGCATTTACCCGATCTCGGTCAAGGGCGTAAATACGTCTTAAGGGCGCAAACGCCTTTAGATAAACGTTGGGTCAACAGCGATTTGATCGTCAATGCCGGTACTTTCGACTTTACGGTCGGCAATAAGCTATTGAATGTAACCCTGCTCAATGCGCTCGACGGCAAAGGCTTGGCGAATATTGAGGTTACCGCTTACGAACGCATGCAGGATCAGTCGTTACGCTGGTTTCAACGTAAAAACACTGATGCCGAAGGACGCATCGATTTCGACTTGACCGATCTAGGAAAAGGCTCAAGCTATGTATTGCGGGCAAATCCTTACGGCAGATCGATAGACAGTAAAGATATCGACAAAACCGGACCGTTCCAATTCCAGGCCGGTGCGATTGCGGTTAAATTGTCTAAAGCCGAAACCGGCGAAGTCATGCCCGGCCATAGCCTGGTATTGTTTGAAAAGGGTACGGACGGACGTTTGAACTGGCGTGCTTCGTTAGTGACCGATAATACCGGCGTAGTCCGCTTCGATCCGGAAGGCTTGGGTGACGGCCGTTTGTTTGTGGTTAGGACGACCAATGTATTCGACAACGGAAAACACCATTACAGCCGTTGGATCAGTCAAAAAGGCTGGGTTAATTTTGCCGTTGACCCGGAAGACCCGGATAAACTCGACGACGAGCCGCCCATTTTCATGACCTTTACGCCAAGTAATAATGCGAACTTGGCCGATCAAGGTTTCCAAATCCGTATGAAAGTTACCGATAACCAAGAAGTCGATAGAGTCGAACTGACTGTAACCGATCCCGTTGCGGGAACGATTTCCGGGGGTGCCCACCAAGTTCAAGGCGATTGGATGTTTGCCGTCAACAACACGATGTTGACAGCCGATCAGACGATTTCGGTCAATGCCGTTGCTTTCGACAAAGTCGGCAATAGCACATCCGAAACCAAACAATACCGTATCATTAAAGATGAGCAGGCTCCGCAAATTAGCGTTGCCTCGCATCGCAGTGGAGACCCCATCGATGAACAGGGTCTGGCCTTGTTGGGTAGCGTCAGCGATGACACCGGAGTCAAATCTTTGCATGCGACTGTAACCGATCCAATTAAAGGTATTATCGTCAATAACCGCGAACTTGAAATCGGTTCTAACGGTCATTGGGGCTTGGCCGTTCGCGGATTGAGCCGCGGAAGTGAAGTAACCGTGGCCTTGTCGGCGGAAGACTGGGCCGGTAATCGCAATGTCAAAGAGTTATTGTTACCTGTAATGAAAGAAACGGTCAGCGCCGCTCAATTGTTGAGTAGAACAACATTCGGCGCAACGCCCGAGTTACTCAGCGAAATACGCACAATCGGCGCGGATGTCTTTTTGCAAAAGCAGTTAAATCCGGCGTCGATCGACGACAGCGAGTTCGAGAATTATTTGGCGACTCTACTCGATCAAGACATTAACGACTTGCTCAAACTGCAATACAGCCAAATGGCACGGGCAGCGATGAGTAAAAGACAGTTATTGGAAGTGATGACTTGGTTTTGGGAAAATCATTTCAATACCGATCGCAGCAAAACCGCCAACGACTACGAAGCAGCCGAGAATGAGGGCTTCAGAACGCATGCGTTAGGCCGTTTCAGAGACTTGTTGGAAGTCAGCGCGAAGAGCCCGGCGATGCTGCTTTATTTAGACAATCACCATAGTCATAGAAACGCGCCGAATGAAAATTACGCTAGGGAGTTGCTCGAACTGCATACTTTGGGAGTCGACAACGGTTATGACGCCCATGATATAGCGGAAGTAGCTCGAGTGTTCACAGGATGGCGCGTTGCTAACAGAGCTTTTGATTTTGCGTCATGGCGGCATGACAACGGCGAAAAAATCGTGCTCGATACGGTGATTCCGGCCGGATACGGAATGACCGGCGGCGAGATGGTATTGGACTTGTTGGCCCATCATAAAGGTACGGCGAACAATATCTGCAATAAATTGCTGAAACTGTTGGTTTCGGATCAGCCCACCGCAACGTCTATTCAAAGTTGTACCAATGACTTTATCGCTAATGCCGATCGGGATAACCAAATAGCCTTGGTCTTGGAGGGCATTATCCGGTCTCCGGCATTTTCCGCATCAGTCAATTTCCATAATAAGGTTAAAAATCCGTTAGAGTTTGCTGCGGGATTATTCAGACAGTTACCTGTGGATATAAATTACGCTAATACCCGTACGCTTTTGAGAGAAATGGGTATGCATTTTCATTATTACCCTGCGCCTAACGGCTGGGCCGAAGAAGCCGACCATTGGGTGAACTCCGGACAAATGACTCAACGTTGGCAGTTTGCGGGGCAGGCGATGTTCAACAGACCTTCTAATTGGCGAAATTATTGGGAAGAGCCTGCCCGGTTCTTTATAGACAGAGGTATCGAAACCGGTGAAGGCGTGTTGGCTTATTTATTCGAATTGACTCTGAGCCATGATTACACGGCCTTGGAGTTTGATGAAGTCAAAGCGATTTTGACCGACGATAATGCCGTACACTTCGATATTTATGATGATAGAGCCGATGCCAAGCTGCGTAAGGCCATTGCGCTGATCTTGAAATATCCTGCTTATCAATTGCAATAGAGGAATACGATCATGAAAAGAAGAAATTTCTTAAAAGGTTTGGCGGCAATGCCGGTCATCGGTCGCAGTGCCTTATCGGCCGGCGGGTTGCTATCGGGTGTCGGGAGCGCTCTTGCCAATAGTTTCGAGGGAAAAACCTTGGTGGTGATATTTCAGCGAGGCGGTTGCGACGGCTTGAATACGGTCGTTCCTTACGGTGAGGACGAGTATTATCGTTTAAGGCCCGATATTGCGATTGCCCGTCCAGGGTCAGGAGCCGGTGGTGCCTTGGATCTAGACGGTTTTTTCGGACTGCATCCGGCCATGAGCGCGATGCATGAAATTTATCAACAAGGGCATTTGGCTGTTTTACCGACCGTCCATTATCACGACGGCAACCGTTCGCACTTTACCAGTCAAGACTTCATAGAAAGCGGAACGCCCGGAACGCAACGAGCGGATGGTTGGTTAAATAGGTATCTAGCGAGCCGGAGCCAAGAGGCCGATATGCGCGCGGTTAGTTTCGGCAGTTTGGTTCATGCGTTGAAAGGTTCTAAGCCGGTTGCTGCAATCGATTCGTTAGATGCGCCGATTTCCGGTTTGGACAATCAGGTATTAGGCCAATTATCCGCGATCTATCAACAACCGGTCGCTTCCGCGTTGAAAGAACGGTTGCTTTTGAAGCAACACGGTGAATTGGCGCTCGATAATCTGTTGGTTTTGGATCAATATCGGCAGCAGTCTTATAGTCCGGATAACGGTGCGGTCTATCCCGAAACGGGGTATGGACGGCAATTGCGCGATATTGCCCGCTTGGTCAAGGCGCGTGCCGGACTCGAGGTGGCTGCAGTAAATATCGGCGGATGGGATAATCATTCCGGACAGGGGGGAGCGCAGGGCTTTCAGGCGAATCGCTTGAGCGAATTCTCCAACGGTATAGCCGCGCTGTACAAGGATTTGGGTGCGGCTTACATGAACGATGTCGTGATTTTAACCATGACCGAATTCGGCAGAACGGCAAAACAAAATGCCAGCGGCGGAACCGATCACGGGAATGCTTCCAGTTGGTTTGTCATCGGTCAACAAGTTAACGGCGGAATTTATGGCGAGTGGCCGGGTTTGTCGCCCGAACAATTGTATTTGGAACGTTATCTTGCTCATTCGACCGCATTCACCGATATTTTCGGGGAAATCATCGTCAAGCATTTCAATCATGCGTCGAGTTTAGCTGGCGTGTTGCCGGGCAGCCATTATCAAACGGTGGGTTTTATGTCATAGGAATGTGCGCAAAATGACTTTTCTTTATGAGAAAAGCGAATTATTCGGCTCGTCCTATGTTGTCGAAGGATTAGCAAATAGTCGTTGAAATGTATTTTCCTTTTCAATCGCCCTGTCGATAGATAGAAAAAAGCGTTATATTGAAACCTACGTTGACATTCATTTGATATTTACGCGGATTTACTATGGCTATTAGCGCATTCGATATATTTAAAATCGGCATCGGACCGTCCAGCTCTCATACCGTCGGCCCCATGAGGGCGGCTATGCAATTCGCTTCGAATTTGGACGACTGCAAAATTTTGGAGCAGGTTGAAACCATCACTGTGGCACTTTACGGGTCGTTAGGAGCGACCGGTAAAGGCCATGGTACCGACAAAGCGGTGATGTTAGGGCTTGAAGGCGAGTCACCGGATTGCATCGACCCGGATATCATTCCAAGCAGACTGGAAACGATTAGGCAAAGCGGTCGTTTACAGGTCTTATCGCGCCACGCCATTCGATTTATCGAGAAACAACATCTGCAGTTTAACCGTAAAGTGTTGCCTTTTCATTCGAATGGGCTGCGGTTCACCGCAATTGACGGATCAGGGACCGAACTGTTGCAGAAAGACTATTATTCGGTAGGTGGCGGTTTTGTCGTTAGCGGCGAGCAGGCGGCTACCGATCGTTTGATCGATGACGATACGTGTTTGCCTTATCCGTTCAAGACAGCCGATGGTTTGCTTAAATTATGCAAGGAACATAAGAAGTCGATCAGCGAATTAATGCTAAATAATGAAAAAGCTTGGTTGAGCGAGGCTGAAATACGAAAAAATCTATTGGCAATTTGGCATGTCATGCAGGCCTGCGTTCAAAGAGGGATTGCTCAAGAAGGCGTGTTGCCGGGAGGTATGAAAGTCAAGCGTCGAGCGGCGCAAATTTATAAACAGCTGATACATGAAATTCCTTCGCATGCTCCGGGATTACCGCCCGGTAAACTCGATTGGGTCAATCTTTTTGCGTTAGCGGTGAATGAAGAAAATGCCGCGGGCGGGCGTGTCGTGACCGCACCAACCAACGGTGCGGCAGGAATTATTCCGTCCGTACTACATTATTACTGGAAATTTTGCGAGGGTGCGAATGAAGAGGGCGTGATTCGTTTTCTATTGACCGCTGCCGCAATCGCGATTTTATACAAGGAAAATGCCTCGATTTCCGGGGCCGAAGTCGGTTGCCAGGGAGAAGTTGGGGTTGCCTGCTCTATGGCGGCAGGCGCTTTGGCCGAAGTATTGGGGGGGACACCCGAGCAAGTGGAAAATGCTGCCGAAATCGGTATGGAACATAATCTAGGCTTAACTTGCGATCCGGTTGGGGGTTTGGTGCAAGTGCCTTGCATCGAACGCAATGCGATGGGGTCGGTTAAGGCGATCAATGCCGCGCGTATCGCTTTGCGAGGCGACGGTTCGCATTATGTATCGTTGGATAAAGTGATTAAAACAATGCGCGAGACCGGCGCCGATATGAAAACCAAATACAAGGAAACTGCACGCGGTGGATTGGCGGTTAATTTGATCGAATGTTAGTCCAACCTTAACGAATGTAGTGACTATAAACTAGGTCGTCGAATATTATATATTTTTCAATATCTTATAGTTGATAAACGTTAAAAAATTAGTTAGTTGAATCCGCGAAGAATTTTTTCGATGTCATCTGTCGAACCCAATAAAATCCCAGACTTTTGCGGCCATGGTTCTGCTTTCCCGTTCCGGTACCGGCGGTCCGTCCGGGAAGTTCAGTTCATAAACGCGTGAGGCATTATTGGCTAATGTCTCCATACCCAGTTTTTTATAGGCTTCAATCATAACCTCCAACGCAAACGGAACGGCGGTCGTGCGCTGGTAATTGTTCACGACTTCGGATGCGCGATTAACTGCAGCGACATAGGCTTTTCGTTTCAAATAAAACCTTGCTGCATGGACTTCGTGCATAGCCATGTTATTGCGCAGCGCTATCATGCGCTGTTGAGCGTCGGGGATGTATTGGCTATCCGGGAAGCGGCTAATTAATTCCTGAAAATTACTATAGGCCTCGCGCGCACTGCCAGGGTCGCGTTGGGAGGTGTCGGTAGGTAAAAATCTTTCGAGAAACCCGATATCGCGATTATAGTTGACCAATCCTTTCAGATAATAGGCGTAATCGACGCTGGGGTTTCGCGGGTGGATTTTGATGAACCGTTCAGCGGCAGCAATCGCGGCCTCGGAGTCATCGTTTTTGTAATAAGCATAAGCAATATTCAATTGCGCCTGAGCGGCGTACTCTCCGAACGGAAAACGCGATTCGAGCGTTTCATACATTTTTATCGCTTTTTGATAATAACCGTCGTCCATCGCTTCTTTAGCCGACGTGTGAAGTTTCTCCTCACTCCAATCTTTGTATTCGTCTGTAGCGGTGCTTTCCAGGTTAAAGTTTTTTAACGTTTCGCAGCCTTGAAGTAACAGACCTAAGGTAATAACGAGAAGGGATTTTACTAAAAATAATCGCATAGAGCAGACGACACGTTGTAAGATGTACGGTTTTTTCGTTGTGGATGAATGGGTTTCGTTAAGCGCAAGATGCGTTTAACGCTAATTATACTTCTCGCGGCCATGGTTGCGGAATTCTGACGCGCTCTTTTGTCCAGTAGCTGCGTTACCTACATGGATGTAGGTAAGGGGCGTGAGCAGGAGCGGAAGCTTTGCGAAAACAGTTACATAGCTTAGCTTAACGCCTGTTTTCGCGCCTTGCTACCGAACAAAATAGCATTGCCATA
>SLIO01000149.1 GCA_007135635.1 Methylomicrobium sp.
GATCCCGGTTATCAGCAAAAGGTCATTGCCTATCTCGATCACTTTTTGGAAATCGCCGCGGCGATGCATGATATCGGCTGCGAACACCGGGATATGTGGGACGAAGAAGACGGCTTTTTCTACGACGTGCTGCGATTTCCGGACGGAAGTTCGACACGTTTGAAGGTGCGTTCATTGGTCGGCTTATTGCCGTTATGCGCGGTGACGGTAATCGAAGCGCAAACGCTGGCTCAATTGCCCGACTTCGCCGAACGTTATGAAAACTTGATCAAGCGTAAGGAGCATCTGGCCGAAGCGATTTTCTGTCCGGTAACACCCGGTAGCAATGACCGCCGCTTGTTGGCGATCTTGGATGAAGAAAAATTAAGACGCGTGCTGACCCGTTTACTCGACGAACAAGAGTTTCTTAGCCCTTACGGTATTCGTTCACTATCCAAATATCACCAGGAACATCCTTACCATTTTCATTGGGAGGGTCAAACCCATACGGTCGCTTACATACCGGGTGAGTCCGACACCTATATGTTCGGCGGTAATTCCAATTGGCGCGGTCCGGTGTGGCTGCCGGCCAATCTACTGATCGTCCAGGCCTTACTGGCGATGCACACCTATTACGGCGACGATTTTAAGATGGAATGCCCGACCGATTCAGGTAACCGGCTCAATTTGTTTCAAATCGCCAAGGAAATTTCATGTCGGCTATTGGATATATTTCTGCCCGATCAAAACGGCAGGCGGCCGGTCTTCGGCGGCGCCGAAAAGTTTCAGAGCGATCCTCATTTTCGCGATTACCTGTTGTTCTATGAGTATTTTCACGGCGACGACGGTTCGGGTTTGGGTGCCAGTCATCAAACCGGTTGGACCGGAACCTTGGCGACGCTATTGACGATATTCGGTTCGCTCGATCATGAGGACTTGCTCAAAGGCGGCATGCAGGGAGTCGTCGAAGCATTGGCGGGAATGGACGAAAACACAACTCAGTAAGCGAGGTGACAAAATGAAGGTTTCACATTATCCATCGCTTTATCAAATCAATACACGGGTCCGGCATCGCAAATTCTGCCGCGATCGGGGCGGGGCCGCCGGCATCGACGACTGGCCGGATAGCGAATGGCAAGGCATTGCCGAGTTAGGTTTCGATTGGCTATGGCTGCTGGGCGTTTGGCAAACCGGTCAAGCCGGAGCGCAAGTTTCTCGAAGTCATGAGCCGTGGCAGGCAGGTTTTCATGCGAGTTTGGCCGATTTATCCGAAGATGACATCTGCGGGTCTTGCTTCGCGGTCTCGGCTTATCGAACGTTGGAGTGCCTCGGCGGAGATAAAGCCCTCGTCGATGTGCGCAAAAAACTGAACGAGCTAGGGCTGAAGCTGATGCTCGATTTCGTGCCGAATCACACCGCATTGGACCATCCTTGGGTTCGGGCACACCCGGAATTTTATATTCAAGGCTCGAAAGAAGATCTGGCGCGCGAACCGCAAAATTATATCGAATTGGAAAGCGCGCAGGGCAGGCAAGTCTTTGCTTACGGTCGCGATCCTTATTTCGACGGCTGGCCCGATACGCTGCAACTAGACTACGACAATCCGAAAGTACAGGAATCGATGATCGCCGAATTGCTTGCCATAGCAGAACGCTGCGACGGCGTGCGCTGCGACATGGCGATGCTGATTCTGCCGGACGTATTCGAGAGAACCTGGGGAAAATCGATAGAGCCGTTTTGGCCGAAGGCGATCGCGGCGGTGCGCGAGCGTTTTCCGGATTTCATGCTGCTGGCCGAAGTCTATTGGGATCTCGAATGGACGCTGCAGCAACAAGGCTTCGATTACACCTATGACAAACGGCTTTATGATCGGCTTAGAGACCGGGCTGCTCGCCCGGTGCGTGATCATTTGGTCGCGGGTCTCGATTTTCAAAACAAACTGGCGCGTTTTCTTGAAAATCACGACGAACCGCGGGCCGCGGAGACGTTTCCGCAAGATGTCCACGAAACTGCCGCGATCGTGACTTTTCTCTCGCCCGGTTTGCGTTTTTTTCATGACGGTCAATTGACCGGTAAAATCGTGCATATTCCGATTCATCTGTGCCGTGGGCCCGAGGAGGTCGCCGACCGACGCTTGAGCGAGTTTTACAGCGGTTTATTGCAGACTTTGCAAAGACCGGTGTTTAGAAGCGGCGAATGGACATTAGCGGATTGCCGACCGTCCGAAGACGGCAACGAATCCTGGCGGAATTTCATCGTTTATCGATGGCGATCGGTCGATGAAACGGCTTGGGTCGTCGTGAATTATGCCGCCCAGCCGAGCCAATGCCGTCTTGAATGGCCGCGAAACCAAAAGGGCCGCAATCAGCACCAAGTCCTGTTGAGTTCGCAGCCGCAGAAGCCGGGCGTCGAAATAAAGGAGGAGGGCATGCGGTTCGATTTTCCGGCGTGGGGCTATCGTGTTTTTACGTTGCCGGACTGACGAGCCAAATATGAACTCGTCGAACGATCGCCGGCATCGTACCGCGCGCGTCGTAATCATCGGCGGCGTTTCCGGTTGCGGAAAATCGACGGTCGGCAGGGCGCTGGCCGACTATTTAGGCTGGCCTTTTATCGAAGGCGATACGTTTCATTCCGCAGCGAATATAAAAAAAATGCGGCGCGGCGAAGCGCTGGACGATGACGACCGAAGACCCTGGCTGGAAAGCTTGCGTAACGAAATAACCCATTTTCTCGATAATGGCGTTTCGGCGGTGCTGGCTTGTTCGGCATTGAAGGCGAGTTACCGCGAAATATTGCGCGGGGACGAAGTTAACGTGAGCTTTGTGTTCTTGAGTTGTAGCCGGGAAAGCCTGCATCGACGTTTGACGACACGGCAAGGCCATTTCCTGGGCGCCGAATTGCTCGATAGCCAGCTCGCGACCTTTGAGTCGTCTGGCGACATTCTTTTAATCGACAGCGAACAAGCCGTCGAAACGCTGGTTGAATCGATTACGGATTGGCTGGCTTATTCTGGGAGCGAACGCGATGAAACATGATACCGAAATATTGCTGACCGGTTTGGCTTTTCCTGAAGCGCCGCGTTGGCGTAGCGATCGGCTCTGGTTTACCGATCAGCATGCGCGGCGCGTGATGACTGTGAAAACCGACGGGCAGGCCGAGTGTATCTTAGAAACCGACGATCTGCCGGGCGGGCTGGCTTGGTTGCCTGACGGAACGCCCTTGGTTGTCGCGATGACGGAGCGAGCTGTTTATAAGATCAAGGACCGAGCTTGGGCGCGATATGCCGATTTGTCCGTCCTAGCCCCGTTTCATTGCAACGACATGATCGCGACAGCCGGCGGCCGCGTTTATGTCGGCAACTTCGGCTACGATTTGCATGGCGGCGCACCTCAAGCCAAGACGCATCTGATTGCGGTCGAAACGGACGGCAGTTGCCGGATTGCCGCCGAAGGTTTGCTGTTTCCAAACGGCTGTGTGATCACGCCGGACGATTCGATATTAATCGTTGCCGAAACCTTCGCCTCACGCTTGACCGCATTCACGATCGGGGAAGACGGCTTGTTGCATGATGCTCGAGTCTGGGCTGATTTGGGGCGAGCAACGCCGGACGGCATTTGTCTCGATGCCGAAGGCGCTATCTGGGTGGCCAGTCCCGGAACCGGCGAAGTGATCCGGGTCGAACAGGGCGGCAAGATATCGACCCGCATCAAGCCGTTGGGCGTGCCTTATGCCTGCATGTTGGGCGGTTCGGAGTACCAAACTTTATTCATCACGACCTCGGAAACGGACGATCCTAACGAGGCCAACCTTCTGAAGTCGGGGCGCATAGAAGTCACCGAAGTTAAGGTGCCGGGCGCAAGATTGCCTTAATTTTTCATTAAACAATAGGAAAATAGGAGAGACGGCTATGCCGCTTATTATCGATAAATCATTGACCGGGCAGCGTGCTCTGGTGACCGGCGGCAGCTCCGGTATTGGCGCTGCGATTGCAGTCGCACTGGCCGAAGCGGGCGCGCGGGTGGCGATTAATTATCTGTCCGATGCCGAAGAGGCGCGAAAGCTAGTGGATCAAATACAAGCCTCTGGCGGCGAAGCGATTGCGGTACAGGCCGATGTCAGCCAAGAAGATCAAGTGATTGCGATGTTTCAAAGAGTCATCGAGACTTGGGACAGTCTCGATATTTTGGTCAACAATGCCGGCATACAGCTCGATGCGCCTTTTGTCGAGATGACCTTGAAACAATGGGAAACCGTGATGGCGGTTAATTTGACCGGGCAGTTTTTGTGCGCCCGCGAAGCGGTCAAGGAATTTATTCGCCGAGGCGTGGTGCCGGAATTGTCCTGTGCGGCCGGCAAGATTATTTGTAACTCTTCGGTTCACGATATCATTCCTTGGGCCGGACACGTCAATTATGCCGCGTCGAAGGGCGGCTTGTTGATGTTCATGAAAAGCCTGGCGCAGGAAGTCGCTCATGACAAGATTAGGGTCAATGCCGTGTCGCCGGGCGCGATCAAAACACCGATCAATCGTAGCGCCTGGGAAACCCCCGAAGCGGAAGGCGATTTACTGAAACTGATTCCATACGAACGCGTCGGGGATCCGTCCGATATTGCCCGTGCCGTGGTCTGGTTAGCCTCCGATGCTTCCGATTATGTGGTCGGCACAACGCTGTATATCGATGGCGGTATGACACTTTATCCGGGGTTTCGCGAAGGCGGGTAAATTTATCGTGCGGAGCCGCATGGTTTTCAGTCTACTCCCTTTTGATTGAAAAACCGTCTAAGAATAAAAGGTATGGGATGTGTCTATCGAGGATCCAGCCCTTAAATTATCGAAATTTGATCTAGCAACTAAATCGTTTGGAATTTAGGGGCTGGATGAACCCATGCATTGGGGTTTGACGGTAGCGGTCGAACCCAGGGATGGCGTGAATGCAGATTTTGCATGGAGCAAAAATGCCCTGCTGCCGACATCCTCGCTATTCACACACCATACCTCCCTATAGTTAGCTAATTTTTGAGTATAAAGGGAGTAATAATTGCAAGTTTGTTAATTGTAAAGGGCGCACCCCTGCGATCAATGGTTTTGACTTATAGTTGTTTAGTCCTTTGTGTGTAAAATAAGTCCGTTTTCTGCGTTAACTCCATGGATGCAGGTAAGGGGCGTGAGCAGGAGCGGAAGCTTTGCACAAAGAGCTACATAGCCTGCTATGTTCCTGTTTGCGCGCATTAAAGACAAGCAAAAATCGCGGAGCCGGTTGCCTAACTTTTTTTCATCCCAATTCCTTAATCAATGAGTAGATGATCGACTATACGAGATCATTGATAATTAATATTGCGCTATCAAGTAATTGATCAAGTCAGTTGACGTCACGATACCGACAACATTGTCTTCATTATCGACGACAGGTAGTGAGTGAAAATGTCCTTTCCCCAATAAATCCGCCGCCTGCCTTACGTTACTTGTTAAATTGATCGTGGTAAGTTTTGTCGACATGATGTCGGTAATCTTAAATTGCTGGTCGATTATATTGTCAATCGAGCGTTCATCCGCACCGCTGATGATCAGGTTAATCTTCATAAGATCGGTAAAGCTTATCAGACCTACCAATTTTTTGCCGTCTACCACTGGAACGTGATGGATATTAGATTCGCACATCATTTTGCGAACATCGCTCAATGATTGGCCAACCTGGGCCATAGTTAGATTTGCACTCATAATACTGGATATGGGGTCGTTTTTTTTCATAATGCATACCTGTAAGGTTTGTTAAGTAGGTTTTTAATTTTAATAGTAAATGCAATGCCGGTTGACCCGGATGCTAAAGGTGCATTCATCCTCGCTAGCCACACCCCATACCTTGATAAAGTTAGCTAATTTTTGAGTATAAAAGCAGTAATATTTTCGTTTCGTAGCTCGTCATAAAGAAAGAGATTATGTAATCGCTAAAGCTAGCCCAGCTTTAACATTTCTCTGTCATAAATTTTTGAATAATAAGTAAACCTGCATTATAGCGCTACAAGGGTCGCTCCCGAGCCTTAATTTTTAAAGCTGGAAAAAATGGCATGATTCTTAACTCATATAATTCTATATCTTAGACCATAGGCATTACATCTGTTGAGGATGGGCTAGATTCGGCAATTAGTCCATGAAAATCACGAAAGCAACCATTTCGTAAACTAGGCAATTTAAGCGTAATTGTTCACCCCCCATTACAATAAAATCAAATTGGCGCTGCTGGAAAAAGAGATTGCATTTACTGAAGAAGCGTTGCCGCCGGGGCAAAGCGATGCGATTTTAAAGCGTTCGCTCTTGGGTAAAATGACCGTTCAAAAAGACGCCGGACGGTTATCTGTCCAAATCGCAAGCGATTTTCAAATATTTGGAAGACGTTTATCTCGGAAAGCTTTTGTTTCCGGTCAAACCGTTCGAATGCGCAAAGTGCCCTGAACTCATTCAACATATCGAAGTGAATGAGGAATTGGTTGCTTGCCGTCTTTATTGCGAAGCATTGTTCGGCAGCAAGGCATAGCAGGAAACTAAGGACGAAGTATTGCCCAAGGTCGAGGCCGGGTTGATTGGCCTAACCCGGCTAAGCGATTTTTCCGACTACGTCCTGGTTTTTCGTTTCAGCGCCGCCAACGGTGTAGCTTGGCCGTGTCTGCAATTAGTGACTTTCGCGTTGCAAAAAATTTATGGTTGGGATTTGGTCGCAGAGCACGTGCCTAATATCGACGTTTATGAAAAGAGAATAGTAAGCCGGTCTCACTCTCAATGGGTTAATCAAGATAGATCAGCGGCGTTGGAAGCGGTTTTTCAAAATCGTTGAATCTGTTGGAAATTTTACATAACATTCGCCCTGCCAACTGCCGGCAGCTTTCGATCCGCCTTAAAGGGAGGCTTATATAACCCCGTTCTTGACGATGCATAAAGTTCAAATAGTCGAGCCGCAGACAAATAGGCCGCCGGTAATTTAATTCAAACAGTTTGGGTCAGTAGATTACTCCGTATTATTGGCTCTATGTGAAATTCAGTGGGTAAGCAACAAAAGGACAAGAACGCTGCTCAAAGTCAATCCGTTCGTCCTGAGCAAAGTAAGCGCCCTTCGGTCGCATGGCGTTACCATGAAACAGTCGCTGTTTGACGTAATTTTTTGTATTTTTATATCTTGGCAAGTCATTGATTTTAAATATACA
>SLIO01000385.1 GCA_007135635.1 Methylomicrobium sp.
CCTGTCGGTCGAGCAACCGCACCCTCTCCGGAACCGGCATTTGCTCTGTCGAGCGCCGTATATCGAAAAATTAGATAAGGAATGCAAAACTGCGAACTTTCACAGTAACGGTAAAAATTGAAAAGTTATTTTTGAACAAATCATAAAGTCTGTATCGCCGAGAATAATTTTTCAAAAGCCGATTCACTTTCGGTGTCGACCGTTATGGTCATGTTTTGTTCCGGTTCCGTTAAAGGTTCGTTCGTGTCAATCTGTCGTTGCAGGATTTCGGGCGTTGCCTCGGAGGGGTCGGTGCCTTGTTGTTGCCTGGAGTCGATACGCTCAATTAGGGTTTGTTGGCTGGCTTTAAAATCCAAGATGAGTAGTGATGCGTGCGTTTTTGCGGCTAATTCGATAAAGCCTGCGCGTTGGGTTTGTTTAAGAAAGGTGGCGTCGACGATGACGCTGAACCCTTCATTCAGGATGGCGTGAGCCGTATTGGCCAAATGCTGGTAGGTAAGCCGGCTGGCTTCGGCGTTATAAATGCCGCCTCCCGCTTCGGAATTTGTTGATGCTTGCGGGGCGAAACCATACAGGCGTTTGCGTTCGATATCCGAGCGCAGGTGGATTGTTCCTAGTTGTTCAGCCAATTTTTCGGCATAAAAAGATTTGCCGCATCCCGAAAAGCCGTGTGTGATCAAAAGCATAGGTAGTGGCGTTTGGATGTGGCGTTCGGCCAAGCCCGCATAGGCTTGGTATTCGGCTTGTATGCTATTGCGCTTGATTGGGTCGGAATCTTGTTGCATTCTCAACAATGCCACCTTGGCGCGAACCAAGGCTCGGTAAACCAAATAATAGCGTAGTAAGGCTAAGCCCTGATAATCGCCGGTTTTTTGCAGATAACGGTTAAGCAGTCGCCATGCTAATGCTTTGAATTGGCGATGTAGCAGATCCATGAAGATAAAGGCCATTTCACTAGCGACATCGATCCAGCGCAGCATCGGGTTAAATTCAATACAATCGAACGGCGTCACTTGGTCGTCGATCAACGCGATATTGCCCAAGTGCAAATCGCCGTGACACTCCCGGATAAAGCCTTGGCGTTTACGTTGCCGCATCAGGTCGGCCTTTTGTTGCCATTCGTTCCGCGTCCAGGCATGCAGACTTTCCAGTTGGCGAATTTCCGATGCATCGTTCAGCAACGGCTCAATGTGTTGAAAGTTTTCTTCACTCCAATGTTTAATGTCGTCCGGCTCGCCATAAGGTGATTCTGCGCTTGCCGTCTCGGTGCCATTATGAAATCGACTGACGATTCGGGCGATGCCGTCGATATCTTCGGTTGAAAGCAAGCCTTTTTCGGCGCGTGCACTCATGAGTCCTTCCTGATCGAATTGCCGCATTTTTACAGCATATTCGATTACGGTTTCTTTGCCGGCCATGGCCGGTCGTTCGGGTGTCCCGGTTATGAGCGCGACGTCCAGATAAAGCGATGTCGAAAAACGGCGGTTGAGCCGTAATTCTTCATTACAGCAAAATCGGCGTTTTTCGAGAGTTGAAAAATCCAAAAATCCGAAGTCGACCGGTTTTTTAATTTTATAAGCGAATTTCCCGGTCAGCAGTACCCAAGAGATATGCGTTTCCAATAATTCAATCGTTGCGGTTTCGTGGGGGTAGGCCTGGCTGTCAAGAAGCGAATGGATTAATCGTGTGCTGATGGTTTTCGAATTCATGGTTAAGCCCGAAGCGGTTTTTTCTGTATGATACCTTTTATATCAAGTAGGACAATCCTTTGTCTTTGCCAACTTAAACAATTGAGGGTTTGTTCGAGATTAATGTTTGCTCGGGGTAAATGCGTTCTTCAAGGATAAATAGCTTATTTTAAACGGCAAGTTGTAACCAAAATCATGCCTTACGAATGGGCATTCTTAAGCGCGATGTAACGAATGATGCCGATAACAAAAAAAATACTAAAAATTGGTTTCTTGCTGTCAGTCGTAGTACTCGTATTGATACTAGAGGTTTTAGGATTTGTCGACTGGCGGCAAATCTTGGCGTTATCGGAGGTCCATGCCGATCGGACTTGGCTACCGGTTGTGTTGGTTCTCGGGCAAATGTTGCTGTATGCTTTGGCATTACCCGGGACAGGTTTGATTTTCATTGTTGGCGTACTTTACAAGACATGGTTTGCGGCTATCATTATCGCAGTCGGCGGCCTATTAGGCGGGATATGCGCCTATTGGGTGGCCAAACAGGGCGGCGCGCCTTGGGTCAAGCGTATTGAAAAATCGAGGTATTATGAGTTATTGCAAGCTCAAGGCGATATGTTGACTTTGACGGCGCTGCGTTGTTTACCGATGTTTCCTCATTCGGTGATTAATTATGCTTCCGGCATGTTACGTATTCCCTGGAGTAAATTTATAGCGTCCACCGCCATTGGTTTTGCCGTCAAGGGTTATGTCTATGCGTCCGCGCTTTATCAAGCGTCCCATGCGCAAACGTTGGATGAGTTAATTTCATTTAAGACGTTGTTGCCGTTATTGGTGTTGGCGATAATGATGATTTTAGCCAAGCTGATCCGATATAAATGGAAAATTACTCGGGATTGAGTTTAACCTGGGCCGGCAATTCCCAATTTGGAAACAATAGGGTGTGGAGTATGCTTGTCGAGGGACGCCGTTCACCCAGTACCTAAGTTTCTCCGTCCGGGCTACGCTGCTATGAATCCGGGAGTGATTTGCTTCGGTTGACATTGTTTGTTGCAGCAAGCATTATCAACCAAATTTATTTTTATTAAGACTCTTTATGAGTAACGACACGTTACAAATCCGCCGTATCGGTATCGATACGTATCATGAAAACGTCGCCTATTTAAATCGGGAATGCGCGTTTTATCGGGCAGAGGGTTTTCAGGCGTTGTCTAAAATCAAGGTTTGCGCGAACGGAAACAAATTGTTGGCGGTGCTCAATGTCGTGGACGACAGTTCCATCGTTCATTCCGGCGAACTAGGGCTTTCCGAGCAAGCGTTTCAAAAACTCAACATTGATGAAGGGGCATTTGTTACCGTGGAGCATGCCGAGCCGCCCGTGTCGATGGATGCCGTTCGCCGAAAGATTAACGGCGAGCGCTTGAGTCAGGACGACTTCAACAGTATCACCAAGGATATTGTCGAGACGCGCTATTCGAAAATGGAGATGGCGGCTTTTTTGGTCGCGACCGGTCAAAACAATCTCGATCGAGACGAACTGTTGTATTTGACGCGCGCAATGATGGATTCGGGCGAGCGCATGAACTGGCACGAATCGCTGGTGGCCGACAAGCATTGTATCGGCGGCATACCGGGTAATAGGACTTCGATGCTGGTTGTGCCGATTGTCGCCGCGCACGGCATGTTGATACCGAAAACGTCGAGCCGGGCGATTACGTCGCCGGCCGGTACCGCGGATACGATGGAAGTTTTGGCCGAAGTCAATTTACCGCCCGACCGCTTACATGATATTGTGCGCCAGGAACGCGGTTGTCTTGCGTGGGGCGGCACCGCGAGACTGGCGCCGGTCGATGATCTTTTGATTTCGGTCGAACGTCCCCTCGGAATCGATTCGCAAGGGCAAATGGTGGCATCGATCTTATCGAAAAAATTGGCGGCAGGCTCCACGCATTTGATCATCGATATACCGGTCGGGCCGACTGCAAAAGTTCGACATATGCGTCAGGCGCTTGCATTACGCAAGTTATTCGAGTTTGTCGGCGATCAGCTCAATATTCATTTGGAAGTCATGATTACCGATGGCCGTCAACCTGTCGGTCGTGGTATCGGCCCTGTACTCGAGGCGCGTGATATTATGCAGGTACTGGAAAACAATCCCGATGCGCCGTTCGATTTACGCCAAAAATCGCTGCAATTAGCCGGAAGAATTATTGAATTCGATCCCGATGTCAGAGGCGGGCAAGGCTATGCGATTGCGCGCGATATTCTCGATTCGGGTCGGGCAATCGCCAAAATGAATGATTTGATAAAGGCTCAAGGCGCGAAAACCATAGACTTTACCCCCGGCACTTTATGTCAAGAAGTCTGCGCAGATCAAGACGGCACCGTGACCCATATCGATAATTTTCAAATGGCCAAGATAGCCCGGATTGCCGGCGCGCCGATGGATAAGAAAGCCGGCGTCGATTTGTTAAAAAAAATCGGTGATAGGGTAAAGAAAGGCGAGCCGATTTATCGCGTCTATGCGGGGTTTTCGGCGGATTTTAAATTCGCGCAAACGCTAGCGGCCGATAATAATGGTTATCGTATCGGCGTCGAAGAACATGTTCTGAAACCGTTGGTGGCTTTCTAGATAATATGCTGATATTGGCCTTCCCCGATTATTGCGAACAAGCCGAAAGACTAGCTTGCAGGCTTAACGCGCCGTTTGAGCTCATTGAATTACACCGCTTTCCCGACGGTGAAAGTTTGGTTCGGCTTCCGGCAATGTTACCCGAGCATGTCATCATTTGCCGAAGTCTCGATCAGCCAAATGACAAGCTGATCGAATTAATGCTATTTGCCCGAACGGCCAGGGAACAGGGCGCTAAGCGCTTGACCTTGGTGGCACCATATCTTTGTTACATGCGACAAGACATCGCTAATCGCCCCGGTGAGGCTGTCAGTCAGCGCATAATCGGTCAATTTTTGGCTGATTTGTTTGATGATGTGCTGACGGTCGATCCGCATCTTCACCGAATATCCCATTTACACCAGGCGATTCCGCTTGAAAATGCGGTCTGTCTGTCAGCGGCTGGCGCAATTGGCCATTTTTTGCGCAATCAGTTGGACGATGCGGTTCTGCTCGGGCCGGATAGCGAATCCGAGCAATGGGTGTCAGGGATTGCATCGCAAATCGGGTTCGACTATGCCGTCGCTGATAAAGTCAGGCGAGGCGATCGTGAGGTTGATATTACCTTGCCTGTTGCGGAGTTTACTGACAAATCCGTAGTCATCATCGATGATATGGTCAGTACTGGAAGGACGCTGGCTCGGACGATCGGTTTATTGCAAAATGCCGGTGCTTGCGCTGTTTATGCCGCGATTACGCATCCGTTATTTTGCGGCGATGCAGAAGCGCATATTCGGGCGGCGGGCGTTACGGAAATTTGGAGCACGGATAGTATCGGGCATCCGACATCCTGTATTAGACTCGATTCGCTGCTGAGTGCTGCGGTTCGGTCGATTTTATAGCCACAGTTGCAACATCAATTTAAGGTTATTTTATGCCTACTAAAAAACCATTGGATAAAACTAAACTTGATCAAATCGTTCTCGATGCTCGGCGTAGCCAGGCCGAACGGGAAAAGGGTTACCGCGAAAAAGCGCTGAAAATGTATCCGTGGATTTGCGGACGTTGTGCGAGAGAATTCGATCATAGCAATGTCAGGGAATTGACCGTACATCATCGGGATCACAACCACGACAATAATCCGGCGGATGGCAGTAATTGGGAGCTATTGTGTTTGTATTGCCACGATAACGAACATGCCCGCTATGAGCACGCCCATTACAACACCGGTTCTGTTAAAGACAACGGAAAAACCGCGACTTTCAGCCCTTTTGCGAATCTCGATAGTTTATTGAAAGGAAAACAGTAATGCAGGTTGCTTTAAAAGTTGATCGGATATCCTGGTCGTACCTATCGCTCTTCAGGTTTTGGCCTTAGCGTCTTTGTTACCCAAACGATTTTTTGTTTAGTTATTGCTTGCTCAGGTTAGGATAATCCTAGAAAAATATTTCATTATGAAGAATAAGAGGTTAATTCAATAGCCTGCCATCCTTTTGCAAAACAGTTTCGTTCTCCTGGAAGGTGACTCAAAGTTTATGAATATCCTGCTGATATACTTCAATAATTTCATATGCTTCATGGTTAAATTGCCGAATTTAGGATGATCGGTTTGTCTCGCCGAGAAAGCCCCGTCGGTTTTTTCAAAGCCATCCTATGTTTAAAAAATTCCTAACAAAAAAGACGCCTAATCAAGGTAAACATGATGCCTGTGAGTCGTTGCTCGGCGAATACCGGCAACGAGTCGAGCAGGGCGTGATCGATTATGATCCCGCTCAGGTTGAGGCTTTGCATTATCTGCAGGAATTACTGGATAAATTGTCCGCCGAAAAACGGCCAGGCTATTTTAATTTGCCTTCGTCACGCGCAAAATCGTCCAAAAGTATATATATCTACGGCGAAGTCGGCCGGGGCAAATCGATGCTGATGGACTTATTCTACGATCATTGCCCGATTCAGCAAAAACGACGAGTGCATTTCCATACTTTCATATTGGAAGTCCATGAGTTTTCTCATCGCTGGCGTCAAGAAAAAAAGCAGGACATCATTCACGCGTTGGCCGCCGAAATCAATGCGACGACAAAACTGCTTTGTTTCGACGAATTTCATGTCATAGATGTCGCCAATGCTGTTATTTTGGATCGTTTGTTTAGCCGGTTGTTCGAACTCGGCACTGTAATCGTCACTACTTCAAACCGGCATCCCGATGATCTATATCAAGGCGGATTGGTTCCGGAGCTGTTTTTAAAGTTCATCAAACTATTGAAGGCTTCGGCGGATGTTATCGAGCTCGTTGCCAAACACGATTATCGCTTGACGCGTCTTAGCGGAGCGGAAAAAATTTATTTTTTTCCGCTCGATGAACACGCAAGCTTGGCTTTAGAGCAGTGTTATCGAGAATTGACTCATTCCGCGCCGCTGAAGCCATTTACTCTTAAAGTGTTGGGCAGAAACGTGATGCTGCGTGCCGCTCACGCCGACGTGGCACTGACTACGTTCGATGAAATGTGCAGGCAGCCTTTGGGGCCTGCGGATTATCTCAAAATCGTTCAATCCTTTAGAGTGGTGATTTTATCCGGCATTCCGAAATTCGGTTTTGATAATCACGACGAAGCCAAGCGTTTTTCGACATTTGTCGATGCCTTGTATTTTCATAAAGTTATTCTGATTTGTAGTGCAGAGGTTTCAGCAAGAGAGCTCTATGACGAAAATATACGCGCATTTTTTCTAAAAAGAACCGTCTCGCGGCTGATTGAAATGCAGTCGGATTATTATTTAAAGCGGTGAGCGGTGAGCGGTGAGCAGTAAGCAGTAAGCAGTAAGCAGGGAGTTGAAACAGCAATTCCCAATTTGGGAATCAAAAAGGGTGTGGGGTGTGCTTGGC
>SLIO01000314.1 GCA_007135635.1 Methylomicrobium sp.
AAGTTTTTTTTCTATTTTTTTCACCTATCTCACCAAGGATTTCTTCTCGCGGGAGCCGTTAAGACCTCTTCTGGCCGGATCACAATCCATCAAACCGCTTTACTGCCAAAACCTCCGCCGCCGGGCGTTTCGATTTGCAGCACGTCTCCGATTTTCATTTCGACTTCGGCGCAACCGGCTAATAATTCAATACCGCCGTCGGCTCGTAATACGGTATTGTTACCAGTAGCGCCGGGCTCGCCGCCATGTAATCCGAACGGGGTGTGTTTGCGGTGGCTTGACAGAATGTTAACGCTCATCGGTTCGAGAAACTTGATCCGGCGCACGACCCCATCGCCGCCATTGAACAGACCCTTGCCGCCGCTGCCTTGACGTATCGAAAATGCTTCGAGCAAGACCGGAAAACGCCATTCCAGCACTTCCGGGTCGGTGATGCGCGAGTTAGTCATGTGCGTATGTACCGCGCTGCATCCGTCAAAACCGTTACCGGCGCCGGCGCCGCCGCAAATCGTTTCGTAATATTGATAGCGTTGATTACCGAAAGTCAGATTGTTCATCGTGCCTTGCGATCCGGCCAGTACGCCCAATGCACCGTATAAGGCATCGACGATGAATTGTGAGGTCTCGACATTGCCGGCAACGACCGCAGCCGGATGCTTGGGATTGAGCATCGAACCTTCCGGTATGACGATATCGAGCGGCTTTAAACAACCGGCATTGAGCGGAATATCGTCTTGCACCAAGGTTCTGAAGACATACAATACCGCTGCCTTGCAGACCGCCGACGGCGCATTGAAATTACCGGCTTGTTGCAAAGAGGTGCCGCTGAAATCGATGCTCGCACGGCACCGACGTCGATCGACACTGACTTGCACGGCGATTTCGGCACCGTCGTCGAGCGCATAACGAAATTGTCCATCCGGCAGATTGGCCAAAATCCTGCGCACCGATGCCTCGGCATTGTCCTGCACGAAGCGCATGTAGGCTTGCACAACCGCCAATGAATAATGCTCGATCATTTTATGCAGTTCTTGAGCGCCTTTTTCATTCGCGGCGATCTGAGCCTGAAAATCGGCGATATTCTGCTCGGGATTACGTGTAGGATAGTTGCCCGAAAGCAGCCAACTCTTCACAGCATCCTCTTTAAAACTGCCTTGTTCGACGATTTTGATACCCGAAGTCAACACGCCCTCTTCTTCGATCGAACGGCTGTGCGATGGCATCGAGCCCGGTGTGATGCCGCCGATATCGGCATGGTGACCCCGCGATGCGGTAAAAAACAGCAAGCGGCCCCGATCGAAAACCGGCGTGAGGATCGTGATGTCGGGTAGATGCGTGCCGCCGCGATAAGGCGAATTGACCAGAAAAACATCGCCGGGCACCATAGTGAAATCGCGGTTTTGCAGCAAACATTTAACGGTCTCGCCCATCGAACCCAGATGCACCGGAATATGCGGCGCGTTTGCAATCAATTCGCCTTGCGCATCGAACAGCGCGCACGAAAAATCGAGCCGCTCCTTGATATTGACCGAGTGCGCGGTGTTTTGCAGGACAAAGCCCATCTGCTCGGCGATCGATATGAACAATTTATTAAAAATTTCCAGCATGACTGGATCGGGCGACGCTCCGGTTGGCAATGCGATGCATTCACCACTCTGCTGCCGTGACAGTATCAGGTTTTGACCCTGCTCGACCGACGCCTGCCAACCCGGATCGATCACGAGGGTCGAGGTCGGCTCGATGATAATGGCCGGCCCGTCGATTATCCGGCCCCGGCTTAATTGTTCGCGCCGATACACGGGCGTTTGCCAATGCTTCCCTCGAAAAAAAACAGCTTCGGTTGTTAGCGGCTCCCTGTCTTGTCGGTCATTTTCCGCATTGAGCATCCATGCGCCCTGCCCGCTGACTCCAATCACTTCAACGGCCAGCGATTCGATGATGAGCGGCTTATTGCCGTATATAAATCCGAACTGCCTACGGTATTGCCGTTCAAAATCGTCCAGCATGATTGACTGTTCGGCAAACTCGACGGCCAACGCGGTATCGGTACCTTGGTAGCGTAAAAACAGGCGGCAAACCGCTTTGATACTAGACTCGGCAACGCCTTGCGCGGCAATCTCGGCATGCCCTTCGCGTGCCAGCGCGTCGAATTCACGCTGTAAATCGTCTAGGAAAACCTGATTCCAATGCCGTTCCAAGGCTTTTTGCCGGACCGTACGCAAGTCGGCCAAGCCCATGCCGTAAGCAGATAATACGCCGGCGAACGGGTGCAGAATGATGCGCCGCATGCCCAAACGATCAGCGACCGCACAGGCATGCTGTCCCGCAGCAGCGCCATAACAGCACAAGGCATACTCGGAAACGTCGTAACCTTTTTGCACTGAAATGGTCTTGATAGCCGCCGCCATGTTTTCGACCGCGATATCGAGAAACCCTTCGGCGACTTGTTTGGGACTTCGGGTATCGCCGGTCTGCGCATGGATGCGCTCCGCCAATTCGGTGAATAATGCGTCAACCCGCTCCCGATCGAGTGGCAGATCGCCTTCCGTACCGAAAACAGCAGGAAACAGCGGCAATTTACCGAGCATGAGGTTCGCATCGGTCACAGTCAAAGGCCCGCCTCGCCGGTAGCTGGCCGGCCCCGGATTCGCGCCGGCCGAATCGGGACCGACCCGGTAGCGCATGCCGTCGAAATGCAAAATCGAGCCGCCGCCCGCTGCAACAGTCTGTATCGCCATCATCGGCACGCGCATTCGAACGCCTGCGACTTCGGTTTCGAAGCGGCGTTCGAAAACGCCCGCGAAATGTGCGACATCGGTCGAGGTGCCGCCCATATCGAACGCGATGATTTTGTCGAAACCGGCCTGTTGCGAAACGCGGGCCGCACCGACGATACCGCCGGCCGGGCCCGACAAAATACAGTCGCGACCTCTGAATCGCTTGGCATCGGTCAAGCCGCCGTTTGATTGCATGAACATCAAGCGGACTTCATCCGAACGCTTGCCGTTGATACCCGAGGCAACCTGATCGACATAGCGCTGCAGCATCGGCGATAAATAGGCATCGACGACGGTCGTATCGCCGCGCCCAACGATCTTCATTAAAGGGCTGACTTGATGCGAAATGGAGATTTGCGTAAAACCGATCCGTTCGGCAAGTTCCCTTAAGCGGATTTCATGCGCCGGATAGCGCCAGGCATGCAGCAACACCACCGCGATCGCGCGTAGGCCTTGATCGTAAAGCGCTTGCAATTGATGTTCGGCGAGTCGGTCGTCCAGGGCTTTCAGCACGTTGCCTTGCGCATCGATACGCTCGTCGATTTCGACGACGGTTCGATAAAGCTGCTCGGGTAGACGAATATTTAATGCGAAGATATCGGGCCGGTTCTGGTAACCGATACGCAGGCAATCTTTGAAGCCTC
This sequence comes from Methylomicrobium sp., assembly GCA_007135635.1. Taxonomy (GTDB): domain Bacteria; phylum Pseudomonadota; class Gammaproteobacteria; order Methylococcales; family Methylomonadaceae; genus Methylotuvimicrobium. Next base: position 3,422 of record SLIO01000314.1, read on the forward strand.
GAGTGATCATCAATGCGACCGGCTCGCCTTTGCGTTCGAGCAGGGCATTGGTGCCGACCGTCGTACCGATTTTAACAACCTCGACGGCATTCGCCAGCGGCTCCGTTGGGCCGAGTTTCAGAATATCGCGCATGCCTTGCATCGCGGCGTCCCGGTAGTGCTCCGGATTATCGGATAGTAATTTATGCGATAGAAGCCGTCCTTCCGGACTTTTCGCGACAATATCGGTAAACGTGCCGCCCCGGTCTATCCAGAATTGCCAGCGATTCGATTCATTCATAAGCGACCTTCATGCCGATTCGTAGATCCAACTGCCGTTCGGCATGACCTTGATTGACGGCAATTTCGACCAAGCCGCACGAATTGCAGTACCAAAACGGCTCACCCACTTTAGCTTCGCTAAAGGTCCCGGCCTGTTCGAGTCTTCGACCATTGATCGTTAAGATTTTTCCGTCTATTTCACTCCCGTAACGCAGTCCGGTAAAGGCATTTCCATAGTCATCGAAGTAAACGATTTCGGCTAGATCCGCCGACCAATCGTTAATGGCAACGACGTAGGGTTTTAGATCATCTACCGCTTCGCCGATCGCTAGCTTTGCCGCCACCGGCGCGAACAAGTCGCGTCCGTGAAAGCTCATCGAACACTTTTCAGGACGCCAGATTATTTCGAACCAGTTACTGAATTCGGTTTGCACTGCGACGGTATTCAACAAGCCGTTATCGGGACCGACAAAGGTTTGTCCGCCTGCCCGCAATACCACGGGTTTGCGCGAGCCGCCGACACCGGGATCGACGACGCAAAGAAATATCGAGTCTTTCGGAAACTGTTGACGCAATGCGGCCAATAGATAGGCGGCCGCTCGAGGATTACCGCACGGCGCGTTACTGAGCAAGTGTATGACGGGATTGGACGGCGCAATCTGCCGAAGCACGATTTCGACCTGCCCAAGATAAGGGCCGGCCGGCCCGAAATCTGTCAACAGTACGATGGGTGCGCCGGTCATTTACATTGCCAAAACGGATAACCCTGCGTCAAAATCGATCGTTTCGCATCCATTTAGCGGGCTCGGGTTGGCTTTGAGTCCGGCGAAATCGAACAGTTTTGTGTCGGCCAATTGCGACGGTGCGACGTTTTGCAGACTTGTGAAGATTGTCTCCAAACGGCCGGGAAATTGTTTGTCCCAAGTTTTCAACATCACTTTCATCGCTTGCCGTTGCAGGTTTTCCTGCGAGCCGCAAAGGTTGCACGGAATGATCGGATAATCACGGAATGCGGCGAAGCGTTGTATTTCTTTTTCGCGGCAATAGGCGAGCGGCCGGATTACGATGTTTTTTTTGTCGTCGCTCAGTAACTTGGGCGGCATCGCCTTTAGTTTACCGCCGTAAAAAATATTCAGGAAAAAAGTTTCCAAAATATCGTCGCGGTGATGGCCCAAGGCGATTTTGGTAATGCCGTTTGCTTCGGCATAACCGTACAGGGTACCGCGCCGCAATCTCGAACACAGGCCGCAGGTCGTTTGACCTTCAGGAATCACACGCTTGACCACGCTGTAGGTATCTTTCTCGATGATGTGATAAGGAACGCCGATCGACTCGAGATATTCGGGCAAAACATGCTCGGGAAAACCCGGTTGCTTCTGGTCCAAATTGACCGCCAGCAATTCGAACTTGACCGGCGCGGTTTTTTGCAGATTCATCAAGATATCGAGCATCGTGAACGAATCCTTGCCGCCGGACAAGCAAACCATGATTTTATCGCCGTCTTCGATCATGTTGTAATTGGCGATCGCATCGCCGACCGCATGGCGCAGACGCTTTTGCAGTTTATTGAATTGAGTCCGGGATTTTTGAGTGGAATGAGTCATACGAAAAAAAGTAGGGTACGCATTGCGTACTATTTTCGGAGAGCAGAAAAATGATTTCTGGTTCTCAAGGTCTTTAGAGGGAATCCATACCTTGGCTGCCGAAGCAAGATCGGTATGCATTCCCACGCTGGAGCGGTGGGAACAAGGAATCGTATACAAAAGGTGCGCGATGCGCACCCTATGGAAAGAGGGTTCCTACGGAGAGCCCGTGGGAATCTGACTGATATATTAGCCGTTATAACGCTGGAATATCAATGTTGCATTGGTGCCGCCGAAGCCGAAACTGTTCGACATGATCGTATTTAAGGTCACATTGTCCTTGAATTCACGAACGATAGGAATATCGGTTGCATCGGAGTCCAGTTCGGTAATATTGGCCGAGGCGCTCAAAAAACCCTCTTCCATCATCAACAATGAATAAATCGCCTCATTAACACCGGCCGCGCCGAGTGCATGGCCGGTCAGCGACTTGGTAGAACTGACCTGCGGCACATTACCTTGCCCGAACACGGCTCGCAACGCTTCGAGTTCTTTGGTATCGCCGACCGGCGTACTGGTACCGTGCGCATTGATATAATCGATCCCAGCATCGACGGTGGCCATAGCCTGCTGCATGCAGCGGACCGCACCTTCGCCGGAAGGCTGAACCATATCGTAGCCGTCCGAGGTAGCGCCGTAACCGGTTAATTCGGCATAGATTTTAGCGCCGCGCGCCTTGGCATGCTCGAGCTCTTCGATGACCAAGACTCCACCGCCGCCAGATATCACAAAGCCGTCGCGAGTTGCATCATAAGGGCGCGACGCGGTTTCGGGAGCGTCGTTGTATTTCGACGACAACGCGCCCATCGCATCGAATAATAGCGACATTGTCCAATGGACTTCCTCGCCACCGCCGGCGAATACGACATCTTGTTTGCCCATTTGAATCAACTCCATCGCATGACCTATGCAATGCGCGCTAGTCGCACAAGCAGAACTGATTGAATAATTGACGCCCTTGATCTTGAACGGCGTGGCAAGACAAGCGGTATTCGTGCTCGACATCGTTCGAGGCACCATATAAGGACCAACTTTTTTGATACCTTTTTCACGCAGAATATCGGCAGCATCGACCAGATTCGATGTCGATGGCCCACCGGACCCCATCACTAAACCGGTTCTAAAATTCGATATCTCCGAATCCTCAAGTCCGGAATCGTCGATTGCTTGCTGCATCGCAACATAGTTGAACGCTGCACCATCACCCATGAAACGTTTAATTTTCCGATCGATGAATTCATTAAGATCAATATTAATTGCACCACGCACATGGCTTCTAAACCCAAGCCCCTGATAATCATCGGCAAACGAAATTCCAGAACGACCTTGTTTTAAGGAATCGACCACCTCTTTGCGATTATTTCCGATGCTGGAAACAATACCTAAACCGGTTACTACGACTCTTTTCATCAACTACGCCCCCTAACCATCAATTACGCCCCTAAAAATCTTCTGTTGAAGTAAACAGACCCACTCTTAAATCGGTCGCTTCGTATATTTCCTTACCGTCGACTTCCATCGTGGCATCGGCAATACCCATGACTAATTTTCGCATAATCACTCTTTTCAAATGAATACGATAAGTCACTTTTTTTGCGGTGGGCCGAACTTGACCTGTGAATTTAACTTCACCGACCCCCAATGCACGGCCTTTACCGGGCCCGCCCAACCAGCATAAGTAAAACCCGACCAATTGCCACATCGCATCCAAACCGAGACATCCCGGCATCACCGGATCGCCTTGAAAGTGACATTCAAAAAACCACAAATCGGGATTGATATCCAATTCAGCAATGATTTCACCCTTA
>SLIO01000032.1 GCA_007135635.1 Methylomicrobium sp.
CATTCTGAAAAAAGGGGGGCACCTTGGCAGGACGAGTTTGACTCCCGTCCTAAAACTTACCTATATGGATGTAGGTAAGGCGCGTGAGCAGGAGCGGGAGCTTTTCAACTGAAGCCAAAGCCAATCAAAACGTTCGGGACGGGTTAAATAACCCGCCCCGCGTGGAGAGAAGCGTACCCCACGACTTTCTTATCTCGTTACCAAGTTCTAACTTGGGAACGCATACTCTCAAGCTCTGCTTGAGGTCACCCGGCAAGCGGAGCTTGAGGATAGTCACTCCCAAGCTGGAGCCTGGGAGCGAGAAAAAAAGCTAACCGGAAATATTTTCCACCTGGCGTGCCACTTCCCCGGACGCCAACTCGAGAGCGCACTTGTAGCATTCAAGCGCCGAATTTTTATCACCTTTTTCGGTCAATAAATCCGCCAACAGTTGATAAGCCGAAACCGAAGGTTCTATGGCAATACTTTTTTCCAAATATTGTCCAGCCTTGTCCGCCTCTTTACAACGGTTGCTAATTTTACCGAGAACTCTCAATAAAACCGCATTATCGGGATAGGCCTTAAGCCAACCTTCGGCGGTTTTAAGCTGCCTTTGAGGGTCATTGGATTGAACACTGCCGAACAACACCAACAACGTTTCGTCCCAATCTTCGGAAATCGAGCGCGCTAGTTCGTCTTCTACCTTGGCGCCGGCGCCAACATCAATCATACCGGCAAAATAAATCGCGGAAATCCCCGGAATACGCTTGATGTGATCAGGCACTTCCTGCCAGATTTCCTCAATCTTGTTATAGTCGCCATTTTCCGCCGCCTGCCTCAATAAGCCACTAAAGGCCTCGGCTTCCAGTAGTTTGACTTCGGTCTCCATCAACACTTTGCTTTTATTCATCGACGGAATAATTTTGCGTATCGCTTCCCAGTCTCCCAATTGGCGATAAGTCTGATGCAGCAATTTCAAGACACTGGCATGACCGGGATTGATTGAATGCAGCTTTTTCAAGGTATTGAGCGCTTGGTCGAACTGCTGCTCCGACAAATGCATTTCCGCTTGCGTCAAACCAACCGCAATATCGGCGCCCGGCGACCGCTCTGCGGCAATTCTTAAATATTCATCGCGCTTTTCAACGGCTCCGCGCGACTGAGCGGCACGTGCCGCAGTCAAATAATGAATCAATGGTGCGCCGCTATGCGAGGCATGTTTGATTAGAATTTTTTCGGCCTTTTCCCAATTCCCTTCTGCCGAATCAACCAAACCAGCAATCAAAGCTTCTTGAGACCGATTAAATTTGACACTTTGACCATGGGATTTAACCTTGCCGGGCAGCCTAAGCAACCAGCCCAGTAAGCGAAAAACCATATAGAAAAGAAAGAAGGCGATAACTAGCGTGACTCCCAACACCACCAAAGACGTTTCCAAGGACCAATGACCGATACCAATCAATACGTAGCCGGGGTCGTCGTAGTGGGAAAGCCAGCTGTGTATTCCAAATGCAACCGTGATGGCGACAAACAGCGAGCCCAGAAAAAAAATAATATTTTTCATAATGTACCCGTTGTTTTATTTAGGAAGGCTCAGGCGCCGATAAAGCCTTATCGGTCTCGATTCTAAGCTTGGTAATATCGCGCAGCATTTTTAATGAATGACTGATATCCGGAAATTGGCTGTGCAAACTGATTGCCTCAAGCTTTTCCAATTCGGCAACAAAACTTCTGGCTATCGAATTGCTTGTAAAGTGTTCGGCTATCCATTCTTGGGCATCGGCAATACTAGCTTTATATAAAACTTCATTTTGTTGTACCAAACCGATTTTTATCATTTCCAATTTCACACGCAATTGCTGACGAGTAAATTGTGCTTCTTCCGGCGTAATAATTTCAGTGATTGGCTGGTCGGCGTGTCTAACCGTAACGATGCCTTCTAAACGTTTCAACGCTTTCGCCAGCAGGTCGTGCTCTTCATCGGTATGTTGAGCGTGATCGTGAATTTCATCGGACGGCGTCAACGGCTTGCCGACATAGGGCTTAATCAGCGACAACTTACCGATTTCAGTTTCCAGCGTTCTTATCGTCGAATAGATGCCGACAATATCCAATTGTTTGACTTTAGCCAATTCGGCAATTTCTTTGGCAATTTGTTCGCGCACTTTATAAGCCGCCGCATCGCCGCTTTCACGCAAGCGCTGATCGGCCGCCTGCAACGCCTCGCGAGCAGTCTCGACATCGCCGGTCAGCTGCAGGCGCTGATTTGCGACGCTAAGCAAATACTCGGCATCGGCGATCAACCAATCGCCACGAGTTTTACCCAATTGACGCTGAACTTGTTGAATTCGAGTGTTCAAATCAGTACGCATCGCTTCCAATTTTTCGGACTGCAGTTGAGAAAACTCAGTTAAGGATTCGTTAATCAGCCTATCTTTCGCTTTCAAATCCGATTCGATTGTAGTCAAATGCGATTGAATCGCGGCGATTTGCGTTTGATAGCCGCTAATTTGCTTCGTCACTTCAAACAACTGCATATCCCCTTTGGTAACCTCGCCACCGAGCGTTTCCTGCTGCTGTCTTAATTGGGCAAATAAAAACAAGCCTATCCCAACGATCAATAGGATAACTAGAAAAACGATCACAGCCAGCCAGAATCCGCTCCGGGACCGGTGCACTTTTTCGCTGCTATTTTCCTTTTTCGTATCCGTTTCAGCTTCCGCTTCCCGCTCTTGATTTTCAGTCAATTCGGCCACACTATTCCCCATTGCACACAGTAGTTACTTTTTGAACAATCGCTTCGTCATCCGGACCGGAGGCTAAAGCGATCCTTTTAAAGCCGATATCCTCGGCAAGATATTTCATTCTTTCGCTGATAACGACCAACGGGACGGACATCAATTCCGACTTTGCGTAAGAACCTAACATTTCCACGAGGTTAAGCAATGCTTCACCGCTGCTTACCGTGATCAGGCTTAATTCTCTGCGTTTTAACAAATCGACTACTGGCTGAACATCGGATTGTGGTCGAATTCTTTGATAGACCTCCCAATATTCAACGGTCGCACCTCTTTCCCGCAAAGTATCGGCAAGTTTTTCCCGACCGCCTTCGCCCCTGACAATTAAAAAGGCGCGCCCTTCAACATTCTGAAAATAAGGCATTGCCAATAAAGCTTCGCTATCGAAGCCAGTGTTAGGCACCCAATCCACGACGAGTCCCGCTGACTCCAAAGTCCTGGCTGTGGCTTTCCCAACCGAGGCGATTTTACACTGTTTAAATGGAGCTATTTTGCCATTATTCGCTTGCAGCGCAAAATTTACCGCATTGGCGCTAACGAAGATTAAACAATCGAAATATTGCAGCCTTTCCAGCTTTTCGAATCCGCCAGTCGAGCAAGGCATTGGAACAATTTCGAGGACCGGAAAGCGCACGGCTTGCCACCCACGACTCTCGATCAAACGAGCCAAATTGTGCGCCTGATGAACAGGGCGAGTCACCAGCACCGAAATTGGTTTTGCATTCGTCATTAATCTAACAAGGCCTGCAAAATTTTATCGGCGCCGCTAATCAATAACTCTTCGGCAATCGACTGACCGATGCGTTCGGCTTGTTCGGCAGGTCCACTTCGTTCGGCGCGATATATCACGCTTCCGTCCGGATCGCCGACCAAGCCGCGCATATAAAGTGTATCCGATTGCAAGATCGCAAAACCGGCTATCGGGACTTGGCAGCCACCTTTTAACCGAGCATTCATCGCACGCTCGGCTGATACACAAATATGGGTTTCCGGATCGTGTAGCCGACTCAATAATTCGTTGATAATCGTATCGTCGCTTCGACATTCGATACCGATCGCACCTTGACCGATGGCCGGCAAACTTTCGCTAGGATCGAGCCGCGCGGCGATTCTATGATGCATACCTAAGCGAATCAGCCCGGCCGAGGCAAGAATGATTGCATCAAATTCGCCCGCATCGAGCTTGGCCAATCGGGTATTGACATTACCTCTCAATGTCAATATTTCGGCATTGGGGAATTTTTCCTTGATTTGACATTGTCTACGCAAGCTGCAAGTCCCTATTCTAGGTCGTTCGGGCAGTTCGCTTAGTGAAGTATAGCGATTAGAGACAAAGGCATCGGTAGGATCTTCACGCTGCAAAATCACGGACAAATGCAAGCCATCCGGAAATTCCACCGGCACATCCTTCATTGAATGCACGGCAATATCAGCCCTGCCTTCCAACATACCTTGTTCCAATTCCTTGACGAACAAGCCTTTACCACCAACCTTGGCCAAAGGTGCATCCAATAATTTATCGCCTTTCGTGGTCATCGTGACCAATTCGGTTTCGAGGCCCGGAAAAGCCCGCTTCAACCGCTCGGCGACATGTTCGGCCTGCCATAAGGCCAAAGGGCTCTTGCGAGTTGCGATGCGAATGATTTGATTTGTCAAAACAATACCCAATACTCAACTAAAAATGCTTATTGTAACCTGTCCGACAAGCACAATCCCTAGCGAGTTTCATTTTCCGCAGACAAGATCTTGCACGACCTAGAAAAACTCATATTATTTCTAGGTACTTACAGAACTTACACCCTATTTAAAACTTTTGCTTCAAAATTATAGAAATGGGGCGAATCAACAATTTTCAGAACACCGAAAGCCGGCGCATCGCTTATAATGAATCATTTTTAATTTCAGCACCGAAACTCATGACCACCGTTAACTCCGAAAAACTATCCAGCGCCCGGTTTGCCGAGGCCACCGATGCCTTTGTCGAAATCTTTACCGCTTCGGTCGACTTCGACAAACGCATGGCTCAGCAAGACATTCAAGGTTCGATCGCTCATGCAACAATGCTTGGCAAAATCGGCATCCTTACCGAAAGCGAACGCGATGCAATCATTGATGGCCTACAAAAAATCGGCGCCGAAATCGAGCGAGGCCAATTTAACTGGTCCGTTAAACAAGAAGACGTTCATATGAACATCGAAGCCCGCTTGACCGATATGATCGGCATTGCCGGCAAAAAGCTGCATACTGGACGCTCACGTAACGATCAGGTAGCGACCGACATTAGGCTTTATTTGCGTGATGAAATCAAGCGCATCCGCACCGAACTGACTCGTTTACAAAATGCCATTTTGAACCTCGCAGAACGCGAAGCGGACACAATCATGCCCGGCTTCACTCATTTGCAAGTCGCGCAACCGATCACTTTCGGACACCATCTGATGGCTTGGTTTGAAATGCTCAAACGCGATAGCGAGCGCTTAACCGACTGTCTAAAACGTATCAATATCATGCCGCTGGGCGCCGCCGCACTAGCCGGCACCAGTTATCCGATCGACCGGCACATGACTGCCCAACTGTTGCATTTTTCAGAACCGTCCGCTAATTCGCTGGATTCGGTCAGCGACCGCGATTTCGCAATCGAATTTTGTGCCGCGGGCAGTTTGATCATGATGCATCTCTCGCGTTTTTCTGAGGAACTGGTGTTATGGTCGAGCGCCCAATTTGATTTCATTGATATTCCTGACGCTTTCTGCACCGGCTCCTCAATCATGCCGCAAAAGAAAAACCCTGATGTCCCGGAATTAGTCCGCGGCAAATCGGGACGCGTCACAGGACATTTGGTGTCGCTATTGATGCTAATGAAAAGCCAACCGCTCGCCTACAATAAAGATAATCAAGAAGACAAAGAACCGTTGTTCGATACTGCCGATACCTTAATCAACTGCCTGCGCGCATTCGCGGACATGGTTCCCCGACTAAGAGCTAAAAAAGACAATATGTACCGCGCCGCGAAACAGGGCTTCGCGACAGCAACCGATCTAGCCGATTATCTGGTTCGGAAAGGTCTAGCCTTTCGAGACGCACATGAAATTGTCGGCCAAGCCGTACGACTCGGTGTCGAAACCCAACGCGACTTGTCCGAGTTAACACTAACGGAATTACAACAGTTTTCCGACAACATTCGCGAAGACGTCTTTAGCGTATTGACTCTGGAAGGCTCGGTCGCTGCCCGAAAGCATATCGGCGGGACCGCACCGAATACCGTTAGTGAGGCCATTAGCAAAGCGAGAGCCGAACTTGGAGGGAATGCTTGAATTGGTGAATAGTGAAAGAGGAAAGAGGAAATCAGCGCTTGACAAGCGGTCAAAATTTCGAATTATTTCTCTATTCTCTATTCACCGCTTACCGCTAACCAGTCACGACTCCATGGTTGAAAAAAAACATCTCACACCGATTCGTCTAGGTTCGCCCGGAGAAGATATCAGTAAGAAAGATCTTCTAGCGATTCTACAGCGTTTCAAAAACTTGCATTTACTTCAGCAAAAACGCATACAAAGCTTTTTGCAACCGCGTCAACGGGTTTTTTTAGAATTGCTCCCCTTGCTGTTTCATCAAAACGTACCGTTACTGCCCGGTTTTATTTCCTCCGAAACCCCAGCCGGCATCCTAGACTATTCGCCGTCACGCCAAGTCCTTCTGCATGCCGCCCAATTTTCGAGAAGCTACCAATATAAAACGCGAGCCTTAGCGAATTATCCGATTCTAGGTTTGTTTTTGATGGGCAGCGTCGGCAGCATTGCCTTCACCAAAACCAGCGATATGGATATTTGGCTCTGCCACGACCCGGCCTTGCCGAATTCGGTACTAGAAGAACTTCAGCAGAAAGCGACCGCGATCGAAGAATGGGCGATGTCTCTGAATCTTGAAGTTCATTTTTTTCTGATTGATCATGAAAAATTTAAAAGCGGCCAAGACATCCCTATTTCCGATGAAAGCAGCGGTAAAACCCAACACTATTTGTTACTAGAGGAATTTTATCGAACCGCCGTCTATATCGCTGGCCGGTCGCCGGCTTGGTGGCTCGTGCCACCGCAAGAAGAGCATCGCCATACCGACTATATTAGTCATTTACTTGATAACAAATTCATCTCGGAACTGGAAGTCATCGATTTCGGTAGCTTGGAAAACGCGCCTCCCGAAGAATTCATCACCGTCACGCTCTGGCATCTATACAAAGCGATCGGCTCGCCTCATAAGTCGCTGCTAAAACTGATGCTGATGGAATGTTACGCAAGCGAGTACCCCAAAACTCAATGGCTTTGTTCGGAAATGAAAAAAGCCGTTCATAGCGGAG
>SLIO01000463.1 GCA_007135635.1 Methylomicrobium sp.
ACTCAAATTGCGGCTCTGGAAGTCCTGTCAAGCAAATAACCGAACCGCCGCAAAGCCTACTTCTTGTAGAAGTTATTTTGTGCATATACCTAGAGAATCACAAACAACATTTGTCTAATAGATAATTAAAATGTATATTTGAAATTCGCTTTTGAATATTCACTCACGATGCCCAAGCCGATACCGAAACCCTTAAAAACCCGCGCCAGACTGCTCGCCGCAGCCAGCCGAATATTTGCCGAAAAAGGTTTTCAGGAAGCAACGATTGCTGAGATCTGTGAACAAGCCCAAACTAATATCGCTTCGGTCAATTATCATTTTCGCGATAAGGAGAGTCTTTATCTCGAAGCCTGGCGCCATGCGTTCCTCAAGGACCTTGAAATTTATCCGTCGGATGGCGGTGTCGATTCCAGCGCATCCGCCGAACATCGGCTCGCCGGCCGCATTCGCTCTTTAATCGCCCGCATCGCCGACGAAGATTCGCATTTTTTCGCGATTATCAATAAGGAAATGGCGCAACCGACCTCCTTGCTGCCTGAAATTCTCGAAAAAGAAATCAATCCGCAGCGCCAAGCCATGCTCGCATTGATTGGTGAATGCCTGGGACCGAATGCGGATGATCGGACGATTCATTTTTGCCATGCCAGCATCATCGGCCAATGTTTTCATCTGTTGAAAGTCAAACACATGCAAAGCCACTATCCGGCACGAAGACACAACCCGGAATTGCAGAACCCGACCGCCTTCGCCGACCATGTCGTGCATTTTTCGTTAGCCGGAATTCAGGCGCTACGCGACCGACTCGAACCCAGCCTTGGAGACGATACATGCGCGCAATGAATCCTTCGCTTCTACTCATACTCACTTTTCTCAGCGCTTGCAGTATTGACATCAAGGAATTTAAAACGCCAATTCCAGTACCGGAAACGTTCTCGATTACCGGCAGCGAATCCCTTCAAGACCGTTGGTGGCTGAACTTTAACGATCAAACCTTGAATTCGCTGATCGATACGGCACTTCGGCAAAATCTTGATCTGGCCGCGGCATTCGAAAGATTGAAGCAAGCCGAAGCCCTTGCCCGCAAGGCTGGGTCCGAATTGATCCCCGCCGTTAATGCCACGACTAACGCGAATCGCTTCATAGAGGACAATCCCAATACCGGCTCGTTCACTTTCGACAATTTTTCGCTGGGTTTAATCGCCAGCTACGAACTCGACCTTTGGGGACGAATCCGCGCCGGCACTTACGCGGCAGAACAAGATATCAAAGCCGTCGAACAGGATATCCATACCGCCGCAATTGCCTTATCGGCGGAAATCGCACGCGTCTGGTATCTATTAACCGAACAACAACTTCAGCTCGATTTATTGAATGAACAAATCGAAGTCAATAAACAATATGCGGATTTGGTCGAAGTTCGCTTTCGAGGCGGCCAAGCGACCGCCGCCGACGTATTCCAGCAGCGGCAATTACTTGAAGGCGTGGTCGGCGACCGCTATTCGGTTCTCGCGGCGATCGAGGTGCTAAAAAATCAATTGGCGGTATTGACCGGACAAGCCCCTGGTACACTGGAAGTTCCCACGAGTGAACGCTTTCCAGAGCTCGCCGACCTGCCCGAAACCGGATTGACCTCGGATTTGATTCAACGCCGCCCCGATGTCCGTAAGGCCTATTATCGCCTGCAAGCTGCCGATCTACGGATTGCTGCAGCCGTAGCCGACCGCTTTCCGAAAATCGGCTTGTCCGCCGGTATCGATACCTCGGCACCCGACTTACAAGCATTTTTCAATAATTGGATGGCGACACTCGCCGGCAATGTAGTGCTGCCTTTGATCGATGGCGGGCGCCGCGTTGCCGAAGTCCGGCGAACTGAAGCTGTGACCGAGGAAGCGTTTAATCTCTATGGACAAAGCGTATTACAGTCACTACAGCAAGTCGAAAATGCCTTGGCCCAAGAAACGCGTCAACACCAACGTTTAGATAGCCTGAAAGAACAACTGCGCTATCTGAACGAGGCCAATGACAATATCCGTATCCGGTCCGCTTACGGCGTTTTCGATTTTTTGCGGGTGCTATCGACATTGAATAGCTTACAAGCGATGCAACGCACACTCATTCGCGCCGAACGCGAATTGGTTGACTTTAGAATTCAACTCTACCGATCACTGGCGGGCGGTTGGCCGCTTGTCGAGCCGGTCACGAAAAGGAATGATACTCATGGCTAATCCCGTCAAGAAATACGCCACGCTGCTGATTTCGCTGGCGATCATCGCATCTTCCGGGGCACTATCTTATTACTGGCTAACTAACAAACCCCGCGCGGAACGTAAAGCCTCGCCGGTCGTCGCACCCTTAGTTGAAATCATCACGCCGCAAGCCATCGACCATCAAATCACCGTCTTCGCGCTCGGTAATGTGATTCCGGCACAAAGCGTCAATCTTAATTCGCGTGTCGACGGCATGGTCGTTTCGGTCAGCAATCAATTCATAGAAGGCGGCTTGTTGAAAAAAGACGAAGAAATCGTCCGGCTCGATCCGACCGACTACGAATTACGCGTACGTAGAGCGCAAAGCGATCTCACCCAAGCCCGTTTCAACCTAAAAATGGAATTGGGCCAACAAGCGATCGCGCAACGCGAATATCAATTGCTCGGCCAAGAATTGGACGAACTAGCTCAAGAACTGGTGCAACGTAAACCCCATCTGGAAGCCGCCAAGGCATCGTTAAATGCCGCCGAAGCAGTTCTGGAACAAGCCAAGCTGGACCTCGAGCGCACCCGTACGATTGCACCATTCAACGCCGTCGTCACGGCCCGCAATGCCAATATCGGCTCCTGGGTATCGACCTTCTCGACCGGCACTCCGCTCGTGCAATTGGTCGCGACCGATTATTTTTGGATCGACGTATCTCTGCCGCTCGACAAATTGCGCTGGATAACAATTCCTAGTTTCAAAGGCGAACGCGGCTCGGCAGTCACAATCAGCTATGAAAGAGCCTGGGGACCTGACGCATTTAGAATCGGCACCGTCAAACGCCTCAAAGCCGAAGTCGAACCTGAAGGCCGCATGGCCAAATTACTGGTTGAAGTCGAGGATCCGCTCAGCCTGAAGCCGGCTAACCAAAATGCACCTCGTATGATGCTTGGCACATTGGTTCGGGCGGCGATTACAGGCAAAACCTTAACCGATGTACTACCTGTTCCGGAAACCGCATTGCATGACGGCAACCGACTCTGGCTAATGAGCGAGCAAGATACATTGGAGATTGTCAAAATTGCACCGGCTTGGACAGAACAAGGCTTTATTTATTTGCATACCGCGGAACTACCGGAACGGCCGCGCATCATCATCAGCGATCTTTCTACACCGGTTCAGGGTATGCGTATTCGTACTACCGAAACCGACCGTTCCTCCCCCGCCAGGTAAGCAGCATGCAATCACATCAAGATCCAAGCCACACCGGACCTATTGCATGGATGGCAGGTCATTCGGTCGCGGCCAATCTCGCAATGGTCGTGTGTATCATCGGCGGACTGCTGTTTTTAAACAATATTCGCCAAGAAGTTTTTCCTGACTTTGAAATCGACAGCGTCAGCATCAGTGTCACTTATCCCGGCGCCAGTCCGGAAGAGGTCGAACGCGGCATTGTCCTAGCGATCGAAGACGCGGTAGGCGGCTTAGACGGCATTAAACAAATCAACTCATCAGCCATGGAAAATGCCGGCACGGTCACCGTCGAAGCACTCCGCGGCACCGACATGCAACGGTTTACCCAAGACATTCAAAAAGAAGTTGACCGTATTACGACTTTCCCAATCGATGCCGAAAAACCGCAAATAACCTTGATTGCCAGCAAGCGCAGGGTCATCTCGGTCGCGTTATATGGCGATGCAGAGGAAGCCGTTTTACACGAATTGGCCGAACAACTCCGCGATCAATTACTGCAGGACCCAGGCATCACGCAAATCGATCTCGAAGGCGTCAAACCGCTCGAAATCGCCGTCGAAATCCCGCAGGACATGCTGAGGCGCTATCGCTTGTCGTTAGGCGACATCGCTGAACGAATCGCGGCGGCCAGCATCGACCTGCCGGCCGGCAGTGTTAAAACCGGCAGCGGCGAGATTTTGATCCGTATCAAAGAGCGCCGCGATTACGGGCGTCAATTCAGTCAATTGCCTATCATTACTACGGCCGACGGTAGCCAGATCAAACTCGGCGATATCGCTCGTATAACAGATGGCTTCGATGAAAGCGATTATTATGCGACCTTCAACGACAAGCCCGCCGTGATGCTGCAAGTCTACAGTGTCGGCGAACAAACGCCGATACAAGTGTCTGAAACGGTCCGGAACCATCTAGCTAAAATTGCCCCTGAATTACCCGAAGGTATCGCCACCGACGTCCGGCGCGATGCCTCGGAAGACTACGCACAAAGGATTGACCTTTTGTTGCGCAACAGCGCGATGGGCTTATCGCTGGTATTTATCTTGCTCGCGCTGTTTCTTGAGCTACGCCTGGCATTTTGGGTCATGATGGGTATTCCTATTGCGTTTCTCGGGTCGTTTTTGTTCCTGCCCGCTATCGGCGTCACGCTGAACATGATCTCATTATTCGCGTTTATTATTGCAATCGGCATCGTTGTCGACGACGCGATCATCATTGGCGAAAATATTTATCACCACCGACAAGAAGGTCTGCCTCCGCTTCAAGCGGCAATTCAAGGCGCCCGCGAAATGGCGATGCCGGTTACCTTCAGCATTTTGACCAACATCGCAACCTTCATGCCGCTGCTGTTCATTCCCGGGTTTACCGGCAAAATTTTTTATATGATTCCGTTGGTCGTGATCACGGTCTTCTTGCTGTCTCTCGTCGAGAGCCTATTCATCCTACCGAATCACCTCGGGCACCTAAAGCCATTGAAAAGCCAAGGTTTTCAAGCCCGGATCCATCACTATCAACAACGCTTCAGCGATGGTTTCCGGCGCTGGACTCTGCACCGCTACGGCCCATTTCTCGAAAGCGTACTTGAGCATCGCTATCTGACCGTCACTTTGGCATTCTCAATACTTATTGCAGCATTGGCCTATGCCGCTAGCGGACGCATGGGCATGACCTTGTTTCCGAAAGTCGAATCCGATTATGCACAAGTCACGTTAACGATGCCCTTTGGCACGCCGGTCGAAAAAACCGAAACAATCGCTCGGTACTTATCGGAAGCAGCGCTTCGCGTCGCGACAAACGTTCCAAACGGCGACCAATTATTGAAAGGCCAATTTACTGAAATCGGCACCGTAGACAGACAACAGACGCTCGGCAGTCACCTGGCTACCGTCCGCACCTATCTGGCGCCACCCGAAATTCGCGACAACATTCTTAGCACCGAGCAATTCACCCGGCGCTGGCGCGAAGAAGCCGGTGAAATTGCCGGCATCGAAGCAATTTTATTCGAATCGGACGCCGGCGGCCCCAGTCGGGGGCCTGCAATCACGGTCGAACTCAATCACCGCGACATCCAAATCTTGGAACAAGCGAGCAGGCGCCTTGCACAAACGCTTAGCGCCTACCCTATCGTCAATGACGTCGACAGCGGTTTGACCAGCGGCAAGGAACAATTGGACTTTACGCTGCTGCCCGAAGGCAGAGGCTTGGGGCTAACGGCACAAGATGTCGCGCGCCAAGTCAGAAATGCGTTTTTCGGTGCCGAAGTGCTCCGTCAGCAACGCGGCCGTAATGAGATCAAAATCATGGTCAGATTGCCCGAGAACGAGCGAATGTCGCTAAAAAATATCGAAAGCCTAATGCTACGCACACCAGCAGGAATCGAGATTCCGCTCACCGAAGCGGTTCATATCGAACGCGGCCGCGCCTACACCGAAATCAATCGCCGTAACGGGCGACGCAATATCCAAGTCAAATCGGGCGTCGCGCCGCGCAGTCGGGCCGGCGAAATCATTAACGACCTCAAAGCCACCGAACTGCCGCGCCTGCAAGAAGAATTTCCAGGCTTGCAATATAGCTTTCAGGGTAGTCAAGCCGAAATGGCCGATAATCTTAGCAGTCTCAAAATCAGTTTTGTCTTTGCACTGCTGGCGATTTATGCGATGTTGGCGATTCCGTTTCGCAGCTACATTCTGCCGTTGATCGTCATCGTCAGCATTCCGTTCGGCATCATCGGCGCAATATTAGGGCATTTGTTGATGGGTTACGATCTGAGTATCCTCAGCATGCTCGGCATCGTCGCTCTATCCGGCATCGTTGTCAACGATTCGCTGGTATTGATCAATTATGCGAACGAACACCGCATCGGCAGCGCCAAAACACCGTTACAAGTCATCAAAGCCGCCGGAATTCAACGCTTCAGGCCAATACTGTTAACCACACTCACCACTTTTTTCGGCTTAATGCCGATGATTCTGGAAACATCCCGGCAAGCGCGAATGTTGATCCCTATGGCGATTTCAATCGGCTTCGGCATTTTGTTCGCAACCTTGATTACGCTAGTACTGATTCCATCGCTATATCTGGTTGCCGAAGACGTTAGGATATTGTTTCACAAGTTAAAAGTAGCTTTTTACGCCAAGGATTAGCGGGCTATAAAATGACCCAAACCCTACGCATCCAAGGCAGTATTTATCGAAGGCTTTGGCAGAACGGGGTTTACAACCCATACGTATCAAGCTAAAAACTTCCAATCCGCATAACGCTCTTTCCCAAACTCTCCAGCTTGGGAAACACACCCCGGAAGCTCCAGCTTCCTGAGATCGACACAACCTCTCTACATTCTCAATCAACCACAACTCGTTCAATCTTCCTTGATTGTCGGGAAGCTAGAGCTTCCTGAACAGGTTACCCAAGCTGGAGCTCTCATCGTTATACATAAGTCAAAAAATTACCCTTTTGCAAGCTTAGCCAATGAGAGCTCGATACCATTTATTGTCATTTAACACACTCGGCTATCCCTCACCTAGCGCTCACTGCCATTAAGTTAAGGGAAGCACGTCATTCCGCCATGGACTGGCGGAATCCAGTGCCATGGATGGCACGCTTTTGAGGCAAAGTAGATCCTGGATACAAGCATTACTTAATTCTGTGATGGCTTAACTGGCTTCCCACTTAAGGCGGGA
>SLIO01000001.1 GCA_007135635.1 Methylomicrobium sp.
ACTAGAGCTTTAGCCATTAATACAAGGGATGAGTTTGCCGCTAATTACTCGTTTGAATTTATAAAACCATAGCGCTTTATAAGCTGGTTATAACAATAATATTTTGGGATTTTTATGAAACATTACGCTATTCTCTCGGTTAGCTTAGCCTTTTTACTCGGCTTCTCTAACTTCGCATACGCTGATGCTCTTGGCCCTATTCCCTCCGATCAAACCGCCGATGTACCCGACTCAATACCCGACGACGAAATCGCCGATGAGCTCGACGCGGAATTGCCGATTGCATTATCCCCCCAGGAATTAACTGCATTTGCTTTATATGAAAGCATGATGAATATCGTGAATGCCAAAATTAATGCGAGCAGTTGTTTTATCATGAGGGGCAAATATCAAATTTCGCTATTTACGGTAGGCGTTGCCGGTCAACGCAGACAAAACAACAGAGTAGCAGCCCAACTTCCAGGCCATACCGTCAATCTACACGCCTTCCCTGACCATGAAATCACAGAACTCGGCTCAGGCATCTCTGTTAATCATGCACGGTTAATTACTTCATTTGATTATGAATCAATCAATAAATACCGTGCACGCTATACATTTGATCCAACCGGCACGACAATCTCAATGACCGGTAATTTAGAATTGAGGGATTATTATTCGGTTACCCATATATTCAATACGTTAGGCACAACTAATTTCAATCGTATTAATTCCAATGAAATTCAAGAAGAGTATGCCACCAACACCGGATGGGGCATGAGTTCGGTTTCGGGCTTGGAGTATCCTCATTCAAAATACTGGGAACGCATTAAATTTCAACGGCATAGCAATGACCGAGCACGAACTATCTTAGTAAGGGATTTATTAACGCTCCCCACATCATGCCGAATTACAATCGATACAATGGGTTATAACAACACGGGTTATATTTCTCAACAAGGTCATATTACCATCGGAACAGCAATCCCCGGCGATACAGTCAGTGAGTTTAATCAGTAGCCTTACTTTTACTGCGCCCTCTGTGGATAGTAAAGAGGGCGTAATGAGGTTTTGAACTCTTGACTCAACGATTTCCTCCTCGGTAGCATACATAATTTTAGGCGGGAAATTGAACGCATCCCCTTTTTAGAAACCTCATCAAATTTAAGACAAGCCTGATGAAAAAGCGGTTTAATCAACATCTCCACAATGAAAATCCGTACAACTAAAGCAAGCCTTCACTTCTCCCCGTGGAAAAAAGCTGAAGAACGAATTGATGATTTATTTCATGCCGACTCTTCGTTATAGGTACTAATTGACAGGCCCACAACCATGAAGATTTTACTACCCCTCTTATTCGCAACGACCTTGAGCTACAGTTTAATAACTCAGGCAGACTTGGAGCCTTTAAAAGCACCAAGCCTTTTTGACAAAGGCCCTGCGGCAATGACAGCCATAAATCTGAAGACCGAGGAGTTAACAAGTCTAATACTTTTGAATAGCGCCGTAGATCTTGCCAAATCCGCCGCCCTCGCCACTGGCTGCGAATCGGTCGAGGGGAGCTATTCGATAGAGGTGATTACCGATGGCGCCATCAATAAACCGGAAGCCAATGCTATCAAAATTGCTTCGCCTGGAAAAACGGAGCCGCTTATTCTCAATGCAATAGCGGAGGAACCCGATTCCTTTCATGGACAAGCTTTCACGATTCGGCAAGCAAAAAACAGCAAACTAAAAGAAACACTCATATCGGAATATTCCGGGACTGCCAATATTAACCGTGAGTTGACTCTTTTGTCGATGCAGGGCAGTGCAAATGTATTAGGACAAAATAACACGCCTAGCCCTTATCTAAACTTACGATTAAAGCACTTCTATGAAGAACCGAATTCAGATAACAGCCTCTATTTATCGGGCTGGGGTTTCGCGTCATTGTCGAAAGAAGGCTTCCCTGTCAACAAGTTTTGGGTCCGTTCTAAAGCATTGAAATCCGACGGACAACTTAAGCGTGTCGTTTTACAGGAAGATCTGTTAATTGGATTTTCCTCGTGCCGTATCGTTATCGATAGCGCCAAGGATATAAAAAAGAAGACCGATGAACAAGAAAAACAGAAAAGTTTTGCTTTCAAAGGAACGATGACAATCTCGAAATCGCAACCCAACGAAAAACTTCCCAAAGCAAACGAAATTTAGCATTCGCACGTTAGTTTCCGGTTGACCGACCCACCTTATACTTGAGCATTAACGGCAGCCACAGTACACTTCGGGCAAAAACTGCCGATCGAAACGATAACGGCGTTCGATAATTATAACTAGCCCCTTCATGTCGAATAAAAAAATCACGGTAATCCAGGTCTTACCCGCATTAAACAGCGGCGGCGTCGAAAAAGGCACGCTCGAAATAGGCCATTATTTGGTAAAACAAGGCTACGAATCGATTGTCGTTTCTGCTGGCGGACGCATGGTCCCACAACTCATCGACGACGGCAGTCGACATATCGAAGCCGATATCGGCGCAAAAAGACTGTCGACGCTAAAATATATTCCATGGTTTAAAAAGCTCATGCGCGAAATTCGCCCGGACATCGTTCATGTGCGATCGAGACTCCCTGCTTGGATGGTCTATCTGGCTTGGAAAGGTTTGCCAGCGCACGAAAGACCAAAACTGGTCTCGACCTTTCATGGGCAACATTCGGTTAACCGCTATAGCGCCATCATGACCAAGAGCGAGCGCATCATTACTGTGTCTAATATGATGCGCGATTATATTTTGCGTTCCTATCCCGACGCCAATCCCGACAAAATTACGGTAATTTACCGTGGTGTGGATACATCCATTTATAACCCGAATTTCCGACCTAACAAAACTTGGATAAAGGAATGGTTTAATGCTTATCCGGAAACTGAAGATAGGCCGCTATTGACATTCGCCGGACGATTATCAAGCCGCAAAGGCATCGAAGACTTCATTGCCATCCTCTCCGAATTAAAGCAAATGAACTTACACTTTCACGGATTGATCGTCGGCGAAACCGATCCGAAGAAAACTGAATACCGGCAAACACTCGAGCAATTGATTAACGAAAAACAACTTGGCGATGACGTCACGCTTACCGGTCATCGAAGCGATTTACAAAACATCATCGCCATTTCGAATGCCGTTTTTTCTCTATCGAAAGAACCGGAATCCTTCGGGCGCACCGTTACTGAAGCTTTAAGTCTCGGCATTCCTGTCATTGCTTATAGCCATGGTGGCGTCAAAGAGCAACTGGATCTTTTATTTCCGCAAGGCAATGTTGAAGTAGGGAATATTCAACAAGCCGCCAATACCACTAGAAAATTGTTGCACGGCGAACCGCCAACGATTCTACCCAATACGCTTTTCACACTGGATAAAATGTGTTCGGAAACACTTAAGGTGTATCAAGAGCTATTGGATTCCAAGGGTTAAATCGGACAAGCTATGATGTAATCATTCAGACCACAACCATTTTAAGGGAGCGCCCCCCCGACCGAACTGAATGCGTCCAAGATGGCCGCTTTTGCGTAGTATGGGTTGTAAAAGCCAGCCCAAACCCATCGTTCCAACCCGCCACCGACCTCCTCTGCGGAGGGGTTTTATAAATCCGTCCGCAGAGTTTTCCTACCGTTTGCGAGGTCCCTTTTACACAAATCAAAAAAATTGTCGAAATAATTTACATTCCTAATTTATTTAAATCCAAGAAATCTATTTTTATCACAAATAACCTTTATAACTAATTATCCCTGTAAAAAACTGATTTCGACTATCAGTTGATTATTAAAATATGGCTGACTGCCTCATGCCGTCTATCTTTAGCCCGCCCCTGACCACAGGTTTTATATTTTTTTATATAAATCGGTCTATTACAAACCCACTTCATGGCCATACCTTTATGTTAACTGTAACAGTGGCTTGCCTGGGTATGATTTTTTATAGGCTTTAAACGTAAACATTTACTCGTATTGGATCCTTTGAATTCAAAAGACACACCAATCATTTTGTCAGTATTTTTTACGGTTTTATAACCACCCATTTACTTTTGTATAACATATAGTTAAATATCAAACACTTATTTTTTAGGCTTGGAAATTGCCTATTTATTTGAATGAAGCCATTTTGGCATTTACCTAATAAAATCAAGTTGAGGATTTTATGAAATTTTCAATATATTTAAGTGATGTATTTTCCAATATGTGGAAAAGCCTTGTATTAATATTTTTTTTAATCCCTTTCAACGTTGCCAACGCGACATCAACCATCGTAAAAGTTGAAGATATGGGGCTTCCCAATTGGACGATTATTGAGCGAGAGGTACCAGGTTTCGGAAGCAATGGCCCCATAACATTAGACTGGGATCCGTTCAACGATTTCTTTACAGAGCTTATCGCTTGGAATCATGGCTATTCCGGCAAAGGCGCCGCGTTTTGTTGGCACGGTGAAAACTGTGCATTGAAACTTTCGGTGGCCGAAGAGAACGCTACCCTAATGCTGGAGAGTTTTTTTCTTGGATTTTATGGCGTCGGTGAAGGCTATGTTGAATTTAGCGTATTCGATTTAGAATCCGACACCCGCATCTTAACCGATACGCCGCTAGTCACCGGAAGCGATGGCTTGGACATTTTTGTCAATGCAGTATCGTCTGTCGGATTTCTTATTTTATTCGGACCAGATGGATATAGTATGGGTATTAACGACATTACTTATAGCTATCAATCTTCGAATTTTATCGTTCACCCCGTACCCATTCCTGCGGCAAGCTGGCTTTTTGTTAGCGGGCTGATCGGCTTGCTCTGTTTTACCCGACAAACCTCTAGCGAAATATAATTCAATCAATTAAAAAAGGACTAGAATTCTGAGGAAGAGTATTAACTTGGATTCCATTTTCTGCCATTGATGCTAAGGCTAGCCTTCTATATTGCAGAATCTTGCAGACACCCTCGCCAAGCATTCGATGCTGCTTGCTCAACCAGAATTGGGCGCGGAGCTAGGCTGTCATCTTAGCTAATTTCTATGTTCCCGCTTTTTTATCTCAAAATATCTTGGGTATTGTTAGTGATCATAGATTATAAAGCGCTAGGTGCAAGGAGCGTATCACGGACCTGGGTAGGGACTTCCGTCTGGTTCGGTAACGTGGAAACGCATCAAAATCCGAACATATGGTCCAGAAAAAACGCGGTATCGCCGTTGATCGTGCCGTGATAAGCCAATAACCGGCTGGTTTTATCTCGGACTATCACATAAGCACCGGCCCCGGCTTTCGGCCTGGTTTCCTAATAGAATACCTCACGATAAAACCATAATAACGACCCGCAACACGGGATTTTTATTGTTTCAGTCTAATTCTCGGCCTAAGCTATCAAACAAGGTCAGCGTTGTCGATTAAAGCGCATGCGATTAACTAAAGCTGTCATTAAAAATTTTGGCTTCACCCTCGAAGAAACCAAATGAAAAAAATTGTTTTCAAGTTTTTGAGTAGGTTTTCAAGCTCATTCGCTTACTGATTTCTCGCGCCGCATTGCCGACGTCATCGAGCGGCGGGTAAGTCCAGTTTTCCAGCTTTCCAATAAACGGCCGTGTATAGCCTTCCGATTTCATGATTTGATGAAATCGATTGAATTTATCCGAACCGCCCTCAAGCTCTATCACATAAACCGGCTTTCCGGTCGTGCAAGCCTCGGAAACCATATTGACCGAATCGGCGGTCACCAAAATCGCATCCGCCAAGCTTAGAAAACCCAAATACGGATTTTCCCCGGAACCGTCCCAAATAAACGAAGGCGTATCGCTCAGCTCCTCCCGCAACACGGCTTCGACGTCGGCGCCGGTGCGCCGGGAAGTCGTCAATAAAATACCCGCCCCGGTTTCCTTTGATAATGCCGCTAGCCTCACACCTAATTGCCTACCAACCTGAGCAGTCATTCGATAACATTTATTGGTTCCGCCCACCATTACGGCAACTAAAGGACGCGGTAGGTCGGAAAATTGCGGCGCAAAATGCTCGGCGGCAAGCTTGATTCGATCTTGGGTAATCGTATGAAGTCCGCCGATACTATTCACGATATTGGAACCCGACAAGCCGTCATGTCTCGGCGTAACAATGACATCAAACTTATCGTAAGCATAGTAAGGATCTTGTATGCGAATATTGAAGGTTTTGCCGCCACTGGCTTTTTTTATCGCCAGAGCCACAGCTACCGTGCGTCGCCCGGTCCCGATCACGACATCGGGCCAGGGCGGATTGAAGTTCGAGCTACCCGGCCCCAAAAAACGCAATGGCGCGAGACAAAAACGCGACGGCAAATGCCGCCAAGGCCAGGTCAAACAAATCCGCTTTTGTTCGATTTCCAAACCTAATGCTTGGGCTAAGCCGAGCGATTGGTTGTCCATTCCGGGTATTCCCAATGTCAATACCCAACAAGTTTTAATCTGTGTGTTCAAATTCGTTCTTCCTAATCGGTTTAAATAAGCCGCACTAAGGATTTGGCCGTAAATAACTTCCTTATTTTAAGGAGGGTTCGGTTGCTCGATTGGCAGGTGTCGGCGGCAGGGCAGATTTTTGCTCCTGCAAAATCTGCATTCATGCCATCCATGGCAATCAGTCGCCGCCGTCAAGCCTACACGGACGTATTCACGGCGTCCTGCCAAGCGAGTGACCGAACCCTCAACAAGGCTCATAGTTCCAGGACGTTATTTATCACGAAATCCTAAGATCAATCTTCTTTGTCAAACAAAAGGTTCGAATTCCGTGGCGAGTCAGTATAATTAGCCTTATTAAGCAATTCCATCAATTTATTAAGTTATTGATCGCATGAATTTTGCCAACATTTGCCTTAATAAAACTCATCGCTCAATCCAAGCCTAATGATAAAAGAAGCATTCAAACCGTCACCCCCTATCGTCGTCAAGTTTCTCGCCAAAACGGAATCGCGCATGTTCATGCGACAATTCCCAGGAAATACGAATACTTGGGGAGACTGTACCTTTAGTTTCGATCCGGACTTGGAAGATTACGATTGGCTAGTCGTCTATGACGACTTGCCTAAAGTCGGCGGCGAACGTTTTTCCTCACGCG
>SLIO01000274.1 GCA_007135635.1 Methylomicrobium sp.
GGGGCGTGAGCAGGAGCGGAAGCTTTGCGAAAACAGTTACATAGCTTAGCTTAACGCCTGTTTTCGCGCCTTGCTACCGAACAAAATAGCATAGCCATAAAATCCGCAAATATGACCGCGCGAAGTATATCTTGATTTGTGTTAGTTTACCGTTCATGAAGATCACTGTTAAATTATTTGCCGGTTTGCGCCGTTATTTGCCGACCGGAACCACGAGCGAAGGGCTGGTTTTGACGCTGTCCGAAGCGGAATCACCGTATCAAGTGCTGGAGCGGTTTAATTTGCCTCGTAATCAAGTTCATTTGCTTTTGATTAACGGTATTTTTATCGAGCCGGTGGATCGTGATCGTCCGATTTTAAAGGAAGGCGATGTCTTGGCGGTTTGGCCGCCGGTGGCCGGTGGCTAAAAGCGTCGTAGTCAAGACATTGGCGATGACGCAAGTTGATTTCGTCAGGCATTTGCCGGTTTTATTGCCCGACGGCTATTCGGTCGATGCCGAAACATGGCTATTAAATGAATCAGGGCGGATGTTGACGATCCGCATGCACAGCATCGCCGATCGTGTTTTGGGATCGCTTCGCTTGCCGCAGTTACGCGTTGAATTCGAGTTTGACGCGTATTCCGAACAGGAAGTCGACGTTTTTATGCGCCAGTTTGCACGGCTATATCATCGAGGTGGCGGTTAGCGGAAGGCAAAACTTGCCGAACAGAAGATATTAAATATCGGAGAACAGTGCTGTTTGAAAAATCTGCCGATATTGAGCATCAGTGGCTTCGACAATCGCGACGAATGCGTCGCTCCCACAAGGAGGCCGGAAGCTCTGTGGGAGCGATCCCCAGATCGCGCGATATCGAAGCCGCAAACGTCAGGCGGCAATAAATGCTATCGAGGTCGCCCTGGCTAAGGAGTCATCATTAAATAACTTGAGCAATAGTTCTTTCCGGGAGAAGGTTGAGAGCTTCAAAAGCCTAAGTTATTCAGTGCTTATTTATAGCTATGTATGCGGTAATAGTTGAAAATACCCACAATAATCGGAAGCACTTATGTACTCATCGTAGATGAAAATTCGGCCTCGGGGTGCCCGTTAAAGGACGCCGTAAATACGTCCATGTAGGCTTGACGGCGGCTTTCCCTGCCGCCGACACCTGTCAATCGAGCAACCGTACCCTCCTTTCAACCATCGGCGCGATATTGAAAAAAGGAAAGTTATTCAAAGTGGTTCCTGGGGTTTCATGTTGGCTTTAAATTCAAAAGCATCAACTATTAACGCGAACATAGCCTTATTTATTGGGTTGTGAATCATAAAAAATGTGTCATCAATAAGGAGTCAGTACCATGCAAACCATTTTAGTTACCGGAGCCAATCGCGGCTTGGGGTTGGAGTTTTGTCGTCAATATGCCGAAGTAGGCGATCGGGTCATCGCGGCCTGTAGGAATCCCGATAGCGCCGATCAATTGCAGGCATTGGCTGAGAATTATTCCACGATTCAAATCGAAGCCTTGGATGTGGCCGATTTCGCGCAAATCGATGCCTTGTCGGTTCGATTGGCCGATGAAGCCATCGACGTGTTGATCAATAATGCCGGCGTTTACGGCGATAAATCGGGGGGCGGTTTCGGCAATTTGGATTATCAGGCTTGGTCGCATACCCTGCTGGTCAATTCGCAGGCGCCGGTTAAAATGAGCGAGACTTTTTTGCCGCAGCTTCAGCGTAGCGATAAAAAATTGATCGTGGCGTTGAGCAGTCAAATGGGCAGCATTGCCGATAATTCCAGCGGCGGCAGTATTTTGTATCGTTCCAGCAAAGCCGCGTTGAATGCCGCGATGAAAAGTGTGTCGATCGATTTAATGGACCGCGGAGTAGGCGTGTTGATTTTTCATCCGGGTTGGGTCAGGACCGATATGGGTGGACCGAACGGTTTGATCGATGCCGATGAGAGTGTCACCGGCATGCGTAAGATGATCGATGCTTTTTCGCTTCGGCAAAGCGGTAGTTTCATCAAATACGAAGGGTCGGCGATGCCTTGGTGATTTGTTTGTCGCGGGATGCTTCGGCGGGTTAGAGTTCGAGTTTGCGTTAATGGGTATTCGAACTCTGAGCGACTTTCAGTTCTCGTAATTTCATCAAGGCATAGAGTGTTTCCAGGTGTGGGCTGGGTACGTCTTCTCGCCGCGCGGCACGAATCGTATTGCCGAGTATCGCTTCAGTTTCCATCGGGCGGCCTTGTTCGTAATCGAGCAGCATACTGGTTTTGTAGGGCGGCATCGTGCGCGTGTTGGCGATATTGCATTCGATGATGTCTTCAGGCAATGGATGCCCGCAGGCGGATGCGATCGCGACGACTTCTTGCATGATACTGCGTACCAAGGGATCTTGTGTGCTGAGAATGTCTTGAGTCGCCAATCCTCCGGATAACACCGACAACGGATTGAACGGCGCATTCCAAACGCATTTTTGCCAGCGCGCGCCGATAATATCGTCGGTAATTCGGCATTCGATGCCGGCCGCATTGAATAAGGCACCAAGCTGTTTGGCTTTGGGACTAATAGTGTTGGTTAAGCTGCCCAAGGCCAGGCGGCCGTAAGCCAAATGAGCTATTTGTCCGGGTCCGATTCTGTTGCAACAGATGAAAGCCAGGCCGCTGATGATTTCGTTGCCCGGAAAGGCATCGATGAAAGCTTGTTCGGTTTCGACGCCGTTTTGTATAAAGACGATCGCGCTGTTATTCGAAACTGCGGGACGGATGAGTTCGAGGTTTTCCGAAACATCGATCGCCTTTGTGCAGAGCACGACATAATCGGCTTGTTCCGGATAGTCTTCGGGATGTCGCAAGACAAGGTGCGGCATGAAATGCCAGTCGCCCAAGTCGCGGCTTTCGATTAAATAGCCTGATTGTTTGATCAGGTCGAATTCGGACCGGCATACGACCGACACCTCGGCGCCGGCTTTCGCCAGTAATGCGCCGTAAAAACCGCCGATCGCCCCGGCGCCGACAATTAAAACGTTAATCGGTTTCATCTTGACTAAGAAATTGTTTTAAAAAAGGCAGAGTCAATTTTCGTTTGGCGGCTAGCGTCGCATGATCCAGTCGATCAAGCAAGCGCCACAACGAGGCTAAGTCTCGAGCGTAATGAGTTAGCAAAAAACGGCCGACCGTAGGATTGATTTCAAAGCCCATTTGTTTGGCTTTAAAGGCCAGCGCATCAATGCTTTCCTGATCCGACAGTTCCTGAAGTTTTAGTGTCAATCCCCAGTTTAGCCGGGTTTTCAGATCGGGCAGTCGGATAGTCAGCCAATTGGGCGGACAATTCGAAGACAGTATTAATTTAAAACCACGATCCCGGTGGCGATTATAGAAATTGAAAAATGCGAGCTCCCAGTCTGAGGTTTCGGCAATCGCATCGATGTTGTCGAAGCAGACGACTTCGTATTCTTCGAGACCGCTTAGAATTTCGGTGTTGGGCAGAGCATCCGCTGCGAAAGAATAGTAAAACGTGGTTTTTTTTAGCTCCTGGGCCAGTTGACAGCAGGCTTGCAATAAATGGCTCTTGCCCAGACCAAGACTGCCCCAAAGATAAATCTGCTGCTCTCCGGCGCCGGAAACGCAATCTTTCAGATGGTCGATAATTTCCCGGTTTTTCCCTGGGTAGAAATTGGCAAAAGTCTGATTTAGCCTATGTTCAAACAGTAACGGAAATTGTTCGGCCATGCATCAAGGCTTTTTTTTATGGTAGCGGACATAAAGACTGGCGCCGACAAACAGCATTAAACTAAAGATCACTTCCAGTAATGCATAAGGCCTTTGCAACGGATTGGCATAAGCTTCGACCGATCCGTGGATAAAATAAAGCAGACTAATATAAGCTGCCCAGGCGCAGCTTCTCGCTTTACCCGCGAGCAAACCGCGCATCGGCAATAATAACGGCGAAACGCTCAGCAGCAATACCAATGCGGTAGGGAGTTGATCCGGCGGCGTCAACACGGTAGGCCAGGCCATCAACAAAATAAACAGCCCGAAAAAACCGGCTAAGGCGATGCGGTGATAATGTTTTGCAGTCATGGGCCGGTCTTAGTTATTAGTGTGAGCCGTGTCGAGCCGGAACAAGTTATAAAATTTCCAGAACGTGTTCGGGAGGACGTCCGATAGCCGCTTTGCCGTTGGTTAGCACGATCGGTCGTTCGATCAATTTGGGCGTTGCGACCATGCCGGCTATCAAGGCTTGTCGGTCCAGAGAAGGATCGTCCATGCCAGTTTCTTTATACTCGCTTTCGTTCTTACGCATCAAATCGCGCGGCTCGATGCCAAGCAGATTGAGGATTTCATCCAACTCATCGGCGGTAGGCGGAGTTTTCAAGTATTCGATGATTTCGATATCGAGATCTTTGTCCTGCAGAAGCTGCAAAGTTTGACGCGATTTGCTGCAACGGGGATTGTGATAAATTTTGACAGTCATCGTTTTGGCCATGCTCCAAGTTTAAAACATTACCTGATTACGTAGAACTTTTAGCCAAATCGACAAGGGCTAAGCTACCCGTCATACAGGCATGGATTGCCGGTATCTAGTGTACAGGGAAGTGCAATACTGTGTAGTGTCTCATCCATTCAATTCGGTCTCCGGCAATGTCTGTCCGGGTAAACAGAATTCATGTGCCGGATAAGATACCGATTTTAGCTGAAGCTCGTAATTAATCAGGAAACGTTATGATAACATCATTTATGCGGGCGGCAGATGGGAAACGAAGCGCCTACCTAAAGAGGTCTCCTTGATTTTTTAAAGACTAGGGCTCGCGGCTTTATGGTTTGGGTTTCCTGTTATCTATTACTCCCTTTATACTCAAAAAATAGTTAACCTTATGAAGGTATGGGGTGTGGCTAGCGAGGATATCGGCAGCAGGGCAGATTTTTGCTCCTGCAAAATCTGCATTCACGCCATCCCTAGCTTTCGATTGCTGCCGTCAAGCCCCCATGGATGGGTTCACGACGGTCCTCGATAGACACATCTCATACCGTTTATCCTTAGACGGTTTTTCGATCAAAAGGGAGTAGCCGTTCCGGCATTTTTTAACGTACTTAGGACAAAAAGGTAAATCATTGAATACTCAAGCTATCGTCGACAGGGCAAAACTTTATTGGCGCCTAGCCCGATTCGATCGCCCGATCGGTATATTGATACTCTTATGGCCCACGTTGTGGGCACTTTGGTTCGCCTCCGGCGGTTTGCCGGATTTCAAAATTTTGACCGTTTTCGTGCTGGGCGTGATCTTGATGCGGGCGGC
This sequence comes from Methylomicrobium sp., assembly GCA_007135635.1. Classification (GTDB taxonomy): domain Bacteria; phylum Pseudomonadota; class Gammaproteobacteria; order Methylococcales; family Methylomonadaceae; genus Methylotuvimicrobium. Next base: position 5,281 of record SLIO01000274.1, read on the forward strand.
CGGTTGTGTGATCAACGACTATGCCGATCGCGATTTCGATCCGCATGTCGAGCGCACCAAACAGCGCCCGATCGCAACCGGGCATGTGCAGCCGAAGGAGGCATTGGCGCTCTTTGCCGTATTGAGTCTTATCGCGTTCGGCTTGGTGTTGTTATTGAATACGATGACGATACTGTTGTCTATTGGCGGTGCTATTTTAGCTGCCGGCTATCCGTTTATGAAGCGTTATACTCATTTGCCGCAAGCTTTTTTGGGCATGGCGTTCGGTTGGGCCGTGCCGATGGCGTATGCCGCCGAAACACAAAGCTTGCCCTTGGTTTCATGGTTGCTGTATTTGGCGGTAATTTTGTGGGCTTTGGTTTACGACACAATGTATGCGATGGTCGATAAGGACGACGATTTAAAAATCGGCGTCAAGTCGACCGCGATATTATTCGGCGATAGGGATAGAGAAATTATTGCCGGCTTGCAGGTCGTAATTTTAACGTTACTAATCATTGTCGGGCGAATGGAACAAATGGGGTGGATTTACTATGCAGGGCTAACCGCCGCCGCCGGGTTTTCGGCTTATCAGCAGAAGCTGATTTATCATCGCGAAAAAGCCGATTGCTTCAAAGCGTTTCTCAATAATAATTGGTTCGGTCTGGCTGTGTTTACAGGGATCGTTGTCGATTATTTAATAGGCTAACCGGTGCTTAAGACAGTGGATTCAGTCTTTTATTGGGTGTCGAAACTGGTTTGGGGCTTATTTGCTCCGGATCATTTGTTGTTGATTTTACTGACTCTGGTTTGCGGGTTGTTTTGGTCAGGCTACCAACAAATAGCGCTTTATGGATTCAGTGCCTTGGTTTTATTATGCTGGGTGATCGCTTTATTGCCGGTCGGTAGTTGGTTGCTGCTTCCTTTGGAAACGAAATTTCCGGCGAACCCGCCGCTGCCTGAGCAATTGGCCGGCATTATCATGTTAGCCGGCGCAGAAAAAATCGACGCCAGCTATGCTTGGCAGCAGGTTGAGCTAAAAGCCTATTCGGAACGTGCACTGAGCTTCATGCAGATGGCTAGAAAATATCCTGACGCAAGATTAGTCTTTACCGGCGGATTGGGTAGTAAGCTGGATAAGCAATTTCAGGAAGCCGATGTGGCCGCCCGGCTCTTCGAACAACAAGGTTTCGATATCGGGACAATTCAATTCGAACGGCGCTCAAGAAACACCTACGAAAATGCCTTGCTAGGCAAAGAATTGGTTAGGCCCAAAAAAGGCGAAAAATGGTTATTAATCACCAGTGCTTCGCATATGCCAAGAGCAGTAGGCGTATTTTGTCGGGTCGGTTGGCCGGTCATTCCGTATCCGGTCGACCACTGGACGGTGCCGGGCGAGTCGACAAGTCTCGGTTTTGCGTTCGGAGAAAATTTAGAGCAATTGACTTATGCCGTCCGAGAATGGCTAGGATTGGCTGCCTATCATATCACCGGTAAAACAAGTGCTTGGGTGCCGGATACTTGTTCAAATGAGCCATAACCAATAAAGAAAATAAAAAAATACTTGCAGCGAAAAATATGTTCTGTATAATCTCGGCTTCTTCGCTGGTGTAGCTCAGTTGGTAGAGCAGCTGATTTGTAATCAGCCGGTCGGTGGTTCGAATCCTCTCACCAGCTCCAACAAATTCAAAGGCTTGCAGAAATGCAAGCCTTTTTTGTTTGTGCCAGGGTTAGGTGTGGGTTAGGATTCAGAGAGAACCTCGCGGAATAGGCGAGGCGCATTTTCGGCAA
>SLIO01000427.1 GCA_007135635.1 Methylomicrobium sp.
GAATATCCAGCCTTTCATGTTTTTGGTTTCGATGACGAATACGCCATACTGGGATATGATGACGTGATCGATCTGCGTGGTTCCGTCCTCGGTTGGGAGGGTGACGTTCTTGAACAGCCGGTAGATGTTTTTGTCGAGAAAGAATTTAGCGGCCAGATTGACCTGAAACTCACCCAAAACGCCTTTCATGAATGGCGATTTCAGGAAGGCGAGAAGGAAGAGCAGGGTAATCAGCCACCAATAAGCGCTGATTAATGGGGCAATAGCTTGGATCAGAATTTGAGTTACATCCATATCGGGATAATCCAGAAAAAGGGCGGTTATTTCTTTGCTTCGGCCAATAAAACGCAATCGCTAAATTCTTCAGATCCTACACGCGATTGCCGACAAACTTCGCTCGTTTCTCCGCCAACATAAACGAATCGACCTGTTGGCCAGCCTTGATCCGGTTGTACAAATTGAGTTCGGAGTCACGGTAAAATACCTATTTTGCTTGAGATTCATCCCATGCCTTCAGCTGCTTTTCGTTGAACCGAGTCTTCAATTTGTCATAAACGCCGGCAAGCTCTTTCTCCCATTCCGCATGCGCGGTTTCGGCGTAAGCGTTCATCGCCGGGTAGTTATCGGTTTGGTGTAGACAGGCCTAGTATTTGGTATCGATCGGATGCGGCTCAATTTCGTATTCACTCGGAGCCGACCAAGCAAAGGCTGAAAACATAAGTCCGACGGTTAAAATAGCTTTCTGTATGATAGGTTTATCAATTGTTGTCATTTTTCTAATTCCGTAGTCGATTGCTTGTTATGGCCTGGATACATCAATTCGTCGCGGTATCGAGCTCTCGCTGAGGACAATTTTTTACCATCAGAGCCAAACCGGACCAATTCTTGACGGCCGTTACACATATTGGGCAATTGATTTCGTGAAAATGCTAATGATTTTTTTTCGCTCATCAATAACATGTGGCAATAGGCGTAGAGGAATAGATCATGATAGTACCTTGTAAGCTTTTCTATGATCAATAAATCGTCTACAGTTCAAAATGCGCTAAATTTTAGAAATTTGACTATGTCGCCTAATGAAGCAAAATCAATTATAGAGGCTCTTGCAAAGGGTGTTGATCCAGAAACGGGAGAAGTCCTCTCGGCACAGAGTGTTTTTAATAAACCTCAGGTTATTCGGGCTCTTTTCATTGCTACGAACGCGCTCGATAGCTTGGCAAAAAGAGAAAAACGGGAAAAGACCCTTCCAGATAGCGCGGGTAAGGCATGGTCAGAACTCGAAGACACCGAATTGCTCAATGCTTTTGATGTTGGACGTTCCATTAAAGACATTGCGGCTAAACATGGTCGTACCGAGGGGGCAATTGCAGCTAGGCTTTTTCGTCTCGGCCGCATCAAAAAATGACCGGGTGCCTATATAGGGTTGTCTTTCGGCTTGCTGGTTTGCAATTCGTTGACATTAGATTTAGTTAATAGTTAATGAGTGGCAAGGTCAATGATTTCCCAAGATAAAATATCAAAGGCAAATAATGTAAAGAAAATCGATCCAGTCTATCAAGAGATTTCAGAAAATTTGGCTACTATCGATGTACTGAGGTATATAAAAATTTACAATGGAAGCATTAAAGCATCTAATTTTCTGAGTCAAAACGGTAAAAAAGAACCCGTCATAAAAATAGGCGATAAAAATATTATTGGTGTTGAATTATTGATAGATATTCCCTATAAAACCATTCAGTTTTATTCCATCACATCATCTGTGAAAGGATATGGTGAAAAAATAGTGTCTTCAGTAGTTAATTCAGCTCCTAAGGACTGGAGAATTGTGGTGGTAATGGATTGGAGCATGGGCTTTTGGGAGGTTATGGCTGACAGGTATCCGAGGCTGTCAGTGTTATAAAATTGATGGTCCACAGAGCTAGGCATTTTATTTTCAATTAATGTGAGCATGAGAACGTTTTCATTTGCAGTTAATTTGAATTAAAAATTGCGTTAAATGCGAGCATGACCGATTTCAAATGCACCCGTTACCGTTCGGCAGCGCATGTAAGTGTTGTTCAGGACGCCGCCGGCCTTGGCGATATATTCCTCTTTGCTGCCGGGTTCGATCGTAATCCATTGTGGCTATTCCTTCGTCATGCTATAGCCGATTTCTTCGCCAACCCCGGTTCCGAAGTTACCGATAAGACCGCACAACTCATTCAATAATAACTCCGAATAGGAGATGAGTAAGCCCATGTTGAATTTTAACTGGCAAAAAAAAGACCGGAAAAAATCCGAAGCAGCCACGCCGGCTCTGCCCAAGATTCCCGGTATTCTGACCGTTCGGAAAGTAGACGATCTGTTGGCTCGTCACAAGGGCATGATTGTACAAATCGATGAATTGGCCGGTTTGTCGGAACGCAATTTCAACCGCTATTATCTCGATGCGCTGCTTAATTTCGCGCGCTTCGTACAACTGTTGCCGGCCTCGGAAGTGCATCATCACGCCGGCCCGGGAGGCATGATGACCCATACCCTGGAAGTTTGTGTCAATGCGTTGAAGATACGACGCTCATATCTTTTATCGGAAACCGGCGGTGCCGAAGAAATCGCGGCCAAACAAGACTTATGGACCTACGCCGTTTTCCTGGCCGCGCTCTGTCATGACGTGGCCAAGGTCGCCGTCGACCAAACCGTGACCGTTTACGATCTTAACCATCAATCAAAGTCGTGGTCGCCTTGGGAGTCGTTTTTAGACGAGCAGGGCGCGTGGTACAGCACGGAATTCCAGCATGGCCGGCACTATCGCTTACACGAAAAAGCGTCATTATTATTAATCCATCGGATTATTCCTGCCTACGCACTCAATTGGATCGCAAGTGATCGATACATATTTGCTCACTGGTTAGCCTGTGTATCGGGCGACATCGACAATGCGTCATCCATTGGGGAGATTGTTGGGATCGCCGATGGCAAATCGGTCGCCGCCAATCTAGGTGCAGACGCCAACCGCATGCCGGTGGTCAAGGCTAAACCGTTGCATGAAAAAATGCTGACCGCTTTACGTTATTTATTGAACGAAGGAGAGTTGCCGTTAAACAGAAACGGAGCCGCCGGCTGGATCTGCGGAGATGACTGTTGGTTGGTGAGCAAGCGTACAGTGGATGCGATCAGAGATCAATTAACCCAGGAAGGTCATACCGGCGTACCAACGAAAAACGGCCGACTGTTCGACATTCTTCAGGAGCATGGCGTATTAATCCCGTATGGCGACAAAGCCATCTGGCCGGTTGTTGTCGAAGGGGAAGGGTGGCGTAATGAATTGACCATGATCCGGATAGCAGTCGCGAAAATCTGGCCAAACCTCGACAGTCGACCGAAGGCATTTGAGGGGCGCATCATCCCGGCCGAATTCGAGGCATCAACGAAGTTAGATACATCGGCGGGCAACGAAAAAAGTCGGCCAGACCCTATAATAACGCCAATGAAGACTGATTCGGATCAAACTGCTCCTGAAGAATCGCAGTACAATCAGGAAAACGAACTGAGTTTAGCCATGGAACAGGAAGATGCATCTCCGGCTTCAAGTCGTCAACAATTTCGGCACGAATTCGATTTGCTGAATTTCTTACCCTCGAGCGATAGTACCCTCAATGAAAGTCGGCCGGCTAATTCCGATCTGGATACCATCACAACAGAATCGATAAACCATCTTAATGCACAATCGGAATCGGCTGTACCGGTCAATGATGAAACGGACGATCCGAGCGATGCGTTTTTTGCCTGGCTACGCAACGGCATACAAAGCGGCGAAATAAAAACCAATCGGCCCAAAGCTCGCGTGCATGTGGTCGACGAAGGTGTAGCGCTAATGACGCCCGGCATATTCCAAGATTATGCATCGGCACAAACTAACGGCCGCACAGATTGGAAGTCCATCCAGAAAAAAGTTTTGAAGAATAATTGGCATGTGCGGAATACCCAGGGCTTGAATGTGATCAAATACCAAGTCGAAGGCGGCAACAAATCGGCCACGATTAATGTGATCCTTTTTCATAACGCATCGCTGGTATTCGGAGGAAAAGAGCCGCCAACGGCTAATCCGCATTTGATTCGAATTCGGTAAATGTCAACTACGTTGATACTTACCGCTTTATCCAGGGCTTGGGCTTCCAGCACCGATAACAAGTGCTCATTCTGCGGGGTGCGCAATTCGCCGAGTAAAGGCAATTCCCGCTCGTCGTTGCCACTCAGCGGCTGCCGCGTTGATAGGGCAAATCGAATATTTCTAACAGTTGGCTGATAACTGCGCGACCTTTGGCAACCCGTTCACTGGGTGGCTGCGGGCAGTGCAGTCTGTCTAGTTGGTTGAGTGCTTTCCGCTGATGCTGTTTAGCCGGAAAGATGGCGCACGATTGTCTGGTTTTTTTGATTATGGGCGAGGGCGGTTTCATGGGCTTGAGTTTCCAGTTCGGCTCAGGCTTCCAGGGCTCCGCGTACATCGCCGGAAATTATTTCCGAAAAGTAATGCTGGCTGTAAAACTCTTTTTCGTTGCTGGTGACGATCCAGTTCACGGTATTGTTTGTCCTTAATATGGGTTAGACGGGTATAGACCAATCTTCCAGTCGGAGGCCAGGAACCCTTTGAAACTCTGATGTGTTATTGGTCACTAGCGTTGCTTTGATGGCTAGTGCATGTGCGGCAATTAAAAAATCCATGGGGCCAATCGGCGTCCCTTGTGCCTGTAAGGTTGATCGGATAGGGCCGTATGCTGCGGCCGATGCGCGGTTAAAGTCGATCACTTCGAAATCGAGTAAAAAGCGTTCCAGCCGTTTGGCGTTATCGTTTTGTTTTTTACTGGCAGCGATACCAAATTCCAGTTCCGCCACGCTGATAGCGGAAATTCCAATGTTTTCGCGGCTCATGCCGTCCATACGCTGGATGATGTTCTCAAAGCCGCCTCGCTGATTGAGCAGGAAGATGCATATATTGGTATCGAGCAAATAAAAATTCATTCAAAAATCCCGTTCCTGAAGTTCGGCCGGCTGTTGACGCTCAATGTCCATTGGGCCAATTTCCTGTAACATGGCTAACAAGCTTTCGGCTCGGTAGCGTTTGGGTAAAAGCACAACCATATCGCCCAGTTTTTTGATGACAACTTCATCTTCATCAAACCGAAAATCCTTTGGTAATCTGACCGCTTGGCTGTTGCCGTTTGTAAAAATTCGCGCGGTTTGCATAGCACTCTCCACTGTTAACTAAAATGTACATCCTTAATATATACGTCAAAACTCGGGATGACTACCACTTTAATCAATCGTGCCGGTTTGAATAAAAGGAGGTTTAAAACGGAGTGTGATGGGTAACCGTAATTGGGGTAATTACTTTTCAGATGTTGAGCTTGATGTGCCGTGGGATTTTACTTATAATCGCTCCCAATATGGGAGTAATGATGGCCTATGCGGGTAATTGCGAAAAGTACTTTAAAAAAGTTTTGGGGACACCCCGCTTACCGTGATGCCCAAGGTCCTCTTGAAAGCTGGTACGAGGAAGCCGTTAAAGCTAATTGGACTTCGCCGCAAGCGGTCAAATTACACTACGGTAATGCGAGTATCTGTAATAACAATCGCGTAGTATTCAACATAGGCGGTAATAAATACCGATTAGTTGTAGAAATGCAGTATCGAGCGGGTATTGCCTGGGTGAAATTCATTGGCACACATGCTCAATACGACAAGATTAATGTTGAGAATATCAATGAATATTAAGCCTATCCGAAATGACGAAGATTTACTTGAAGCCTTTGAACGTCTTGAACTGATTTTTCAAGCCGAAGAAGGGTCGCCGGAAGCCGATGAAATGGAAATTTTGGTAACTTTGATTGAAGCCTATGAAAACAAGCATTACCCGATCACTCCGCCAAACCCGATTGAAGCCATCAAATTCAGAATGGATCAGCAGGGCTTGACTCCTAAAGATCTACAAGTTTTTATTGGGAGCAGCGGAAGAGTTTCCGAAGTGCTCAATCATAAACGTCCATTGAGCTTGAAAATGATAAAGCGCTTGCATAATGGTCTTCGTATTCCATACGAAAGTTTGTTAGCGGATATTACTTAACTTGTACTATTGAATTTCACGATTGATACACAGATAGGCATTGCTGTCCCAATTATTTTTCCAGAATCTGCAAATCCAGATAGTAGGTTCGGTAGATTGTCATTGCTTCACGAAAGTTGAATAGTACCGGATTATTTGTGTGAAGATAAAGCGGCAGGGTGCTCCGCTTCGGCATTTTTACGCGGATTTTTACTGGCATTTACAGGTAAAATTACGGATTTAATTGATAATAATCATGCGCTTTAGAGTGATGATTATTTTATTTCGGTAAATGATTCTCTAAGTGATAACACCATTTTTCAAGCGCTTCTCTTTTTTCCGGTAAATAATCCCAGCGGTCATAGTGTTTTGAACTCACATCGCTCATCGCATCATTTTGAATGATGTCGCGAATGGATTTATGGATGCCTATTTCACCCATCCGGGTCTTAACGGTTCGTCTTAAATCACGCGGGGTGAAAACAGGAAAGTGTGGGGAATTTTTTTGTATTTGTGTCAGGGTATGACCAAGAGACGTTTTGTTGATTGAAACCTCCGAATTATATCGTCCCGGCATTAAAAAATCGGAGTTGCCGGAAAATAACATAAGCTCTTCTAATAGCTTTTGAGCCAATGGGACGATCGGTAGCAAATGCCAGCGCTTGTTTTAAATCCGTTCGGGGGGAATAGACCAGACTTGGCTTTTAAAATCGAATTCTGATTTTTTGGCTCCTGTTAATTCAAGGCTATGTTCGCGTTAATAGTTGATGCTTTTGAATTTAAAGCCAACATGAAACCCCAGGAACCACTTTGAATAACTTTCCTTTTTTCAATATCGCGCCAATGGTTGAAAGGAGGGTAC
>SLIO01000250.1 GCA_007135635.1 Methylomicrobium sp.
GGCAATGCCGAAATTTGAAGTGCGAAAGGTATAAGGAAAGCAGTTAAAACAGCACTGTTTTTGCCCCGATGACTGAAAATGCGGTGATATGATTGACAGTCAATTTACTCTAACCCATTAGACAACAATGACTAAATCTACTCCCGACCAATCCAGCTCGAATCCATCAAGTTTAACCGATACACCTGTCGGCGAACCGGACACGACCACACCGGCGAGTAAGGTATCCGCCAAAACCGGCAGTACTCCGCCTATCATCGGGGTAGGTACGTCGGCAGGAGGTTTGGAGGCCCTGGAACTATTCTTTACGCCGATTCCGGCAATTAACGGCGCGGCGTTTGTCGTCATTCAGCATCTCAACCCCACGCATCATGGGATTCTGCCGGAATTATTACAGCGCGTCACGCCGATGACGGTTACCGAAGCCGGCGATGGCATGCAGGTTAAACCCAATTGGGTGTACGTGATTCCTTCCAATAAAGATTTGTCTATCCTGCACGGCAAGCTGCATTTGCTGGATCCGGTCGCGCCTCGGGGTTTGCGTTTGCCGATCGACAGTTTTTTCCGAGCCTTGGCCGACGATCAGCATGAACGGGCAATCGGCGTGATTCTTTCCGGGATGGGCTCCGACGGTACTTTAGGTATGCGTGCCATCAAGGAAAACGCAGGTCTCACCCTAGTGCAATCCCCGGACTCCGCACAATTCGATTCTATGCCGCGAAGTGCGATCGATGCGGGACTGGCCGACATCATTGAGCCGGCACAAGAAATGTGGAGTCGAATATATGCTTATCTCAAGCATAGCCCGCGCGGTTTATTGACCGCGCCCGAAAAGAAGCTGGAAGTCAAAGCGCAAAGCGCCTTGGAGCAAATTATCATTCTGCTTCGGGAAAGAACCGGCAACGATTTTTCGTTTTACAAAAAAAACACAATTTTTCGCCGCGTCGAGCGCCGCATGGGCTTGCATCAAATTAATGCGACAGCCCCTTATGTGCGCTATCTACGCGAAAACCCGCAGGAACTCGATCTTTTATTCAAGGAACTATTGATTGGTGTCACTAATTTCTTTCGCGATCCGGAGGTATGGGAGTTCCTCAAAACCAACACGATTCCCGAGCTATTGGCCAATCCTTCGACCAAAAAGGACCTGCGGGCTTGGGTGCCGGCTTGCTCGACAGGCGAAGAGGCTTATTCTCTGGCCATCGTTTTCAAGGAAGCCTTTGCGCAAATCCAATCAAAACGTCAAATGTCCTTGCAAATTTTTGCCACCGACCTCGATCAAGATGCGATCGATAAGGCTAGGCAAGGTTTTTATCCAGCCAATATTGCCGTCGATGTTTCCGAAGACCGCTTAAGCCGATTTTTTAGCATCGATGGCAACGGCTATCGCATCAACAAGGAAATTCGCGAGATGGTGACCTTTGCGCCGCAGAACGTCATCATGGATCCGCCGTTTACCAAACTGAATGTGCTTTGCTGCCGCAACCTATTGATTTATCTCAATGCCGAATTACAAAAAAAACTAATCCCGCTGTTCCATTATGCGCTGACCGAAAATGGCATCTTGCTGCTCGGTAATTCCGAAACGATTAGCGGTTTCGGCGATTTATATGAGGTGGTCGACAATAAATCACGTCTTTACCGCCGTATTGAATGTTTTCGACGGAATTTGGACGTCGATTTTCCGACTAAGCATTCCTCGGTAGCTTCGCAAGCACCTGGCGGCTATAAGCCGCCCGTGATCGATAATCTGCAAACGTTGGCGGATCAATTTTTATTACAACACTTTTCGCCGGCGGCCGTTTTGGTCAATGCTGACGGAGACATTCTTTACATTAACGGACGTACCGGTAAGTATTTGGAGCCTGCCGCCGGCAAAGCTAACTGGAATATTCACGCAATGGCCCGTGACGGACTGCGCCATGTTTTGTCCGGCGTATTGAGAAAAGCGCAGAACCAAACAGAAGCCATTCACATGCAAGACTTGACGGTAGGCACCAATGGCGGAACGCAAATAATTAATCTGACTGTTCAAGTCATCAGAAAACCTGAAGCGTTAAACGGAATGTTATTCGTCGTATTTAACGATGCGTCTCCGTTGCCGGCCAGAAAACGCTCCCGTAAATCAACGAGTGAGGAACAGAAAACGCTGGAGATCGAACTTCTACATGCCAATGAAGATATACAAACCTTGCGCGAGGAAATGCAGTCTTCTCAAGAAGAGCTGCGCTCCGCCAATGAAGAATTGCAATCGACCAATGAGGAATTGCAGTCATCCAATGAAGAATTGACCACGTCCAAGGAAGAAATGCAGTCTTTAAACGAGGAGTTGCAAACCGTGAATGCGGAGCTTCAAGCAAAAGTAGACGACCTGTCGAGGGTCAGCAATGACATGAATAATTTGCTCAACAGCATGGACATTGCCACGGTGTTTTTGGACAACGCCCTTCACATCAGGCGTTTCACCAAACACATCGGTCGATTATTCAAGCTGATCAGCAGCGATGTCGGGCGGCCGCTTTCCGACCTCGTGACCGATCTGAACTATCCGCAACTTCAAGAAGACGCACACGAAGTGCTGCGAACTTTGGTCTATTCCGAAAAACAAGTTGAAGCCGCCGGTAACCGATGGTTCAAAGTGCGTATCATGCCTTATCGAACCCAAGACAACATAATCGACGGCGTCGTGATTACTTTCATCGATATTTCCGAAACCAAGCAATTGGAAGCGAAATTAAGGGCTATAAATGATCAATCCGAATAAACAACCCGATAATTCAGGCGAATTACGCTGGCGCGCGGAACAACGGCTTGCCGTTAAACAAGCGTCGCACGCAGAAGTAGTGATCGACGAAAAAAGGTTAGTGCACGAATTGCAAGTCCATCAAATTGAGCTGGAAATGCAGAACGAAGCTTTGCGAGAAGCGCGTCTTCAGTCTGAAATAGCCCTGGAACGCTTTACCGAACTGTTCGACTTCGCGCCGCTTGCTTATTTTAGTTTATGCTGCAAAGGCATCATTCAACAGGCCAATTTTCGTAGCGAGTCATTACTGGCTATTGAGCGCTCCGCTCTATGCGGGCAAAATTTTGCCCATTGGGTAACCAACGTATTTCAACTTCTCTTTAAAAATTTTCTGGCAAAGGTGTTTGCGAATACCGATTCGCACAGCTGCGAGATGACCTTACAAATCGGTAACGATCAAAAATGGGTACGCGTCGAGGGCATTGCCGACAAAACGGGTGATTCGTGTCTTCTTGCCGTGTCGGATATCAGTGAACGAAAACGTAACGAGCAAGAATTGCAACTGGCTGCGACTGTGTTTCTGTCGCTTGAGGAAGCCATTATAGTGACTGATAAAGACAACCGGATTGTCTGCATCAATCCGGCCTTCACACGATTGACGGGTTACCTGTCGGATGAGGCCGTCGGCCAAACGACCGCGCTGCTTAAATCCGTGCGTCATGATAAGGCTTTTTACGAGGCGATGCGGCATAGCTTGAATACGACAGGCCATTGGCAGGGAGAAATATGGACTAAACGTAAAAACGGCGAGGAGTTTCTGGAATCGTTATCAATTAATACGCTGTGCAGTCAAAACGGCGAGGTCATCCGGCGAATCGCCACCGCTACCGACATTACCGACAAAAAACGCATGGAGGAAATCCTGCGTCATCAAGCCCATTTCGATCAACTGACCGGCTTGCCTAATCGGTTCTTATTTCTCGATCGTCTGCAACGGGCTATCAATAAATCCAATCGAACGGGGAGGCAGTTGGCCCTGATGTTTCTTGACCTGGATCATTTCAAGGATGTTAACGACTCCTTGGGTCACGACGCGGGGGACGAGCTACTCAAGGAGGCTACACAGCGCTTGAAAGGTTGTCTGCGCGAAACCGATACGCTGGCACGCCCCGGCGGCGATGAATTCACGATCATTCTGGATGAATTGGACGAGTTCAGCAGCATCGATCGAGTTGCTCAACACATGGTTGAATGTATGACGGCGCCGTTCATAGTGAAAAAAGAACGGTGTTATATTTCGGTCAGTATCGGCATCGCCTTGTATCCGAGCGATGCCGATAACCTGGAGGAATTGCTGAAGAAAGCCGATCAAGCCATGTATGTCGCGAAAAATCAGGGACGAAGTCGTTATTGTTACTTTATGCCGGCAATGCAAGAAGCGTCGGCGATGCGGTTGCGCTTAGGCAACGATTTGCGGCATGCGCTGACCGATCGGCAACTGAGTTTGTTTTATCAACCCATCGTGGATTTCGCATCCGGTCGAATCCAAAAAGCCGAAGCCTTGATTCGTTGGCAACATCCTACGCGAGGCTGGATTCATCCGTTAGATTTTATAGCCGTTTCAGAAGATAACGGCATGATAACGGAGATCGATGAATGGGTTTTTCATCAGGCGGTAGACCAGGTCGCCATTTGGCGCGCCAATTACCGTGCGGATTTTCAAATTAGCATCAATACTTCATCCGCGCAGTTTCAAAATAATGGTATCAAGTTAAACGAATGGTTTGTTTATTTGCAGGATCGAGGCCTATCCGGGGATTGTATTGCGGTGGAAATTACCGAAGGATTATTGCTGAATGCAACCGCCATCGTATCTGAAAAATTGCTTGAATTCAGGGACGCAGGCATCCAAGTATCGCTTGACGACTACGGTACCGGTAATTCGTCGCTGTACAGTCTCAAAAAGTACGATATCGATTATTTGAAAATCGACAGATCCTTCGTCGCCAGTCTAACGGCCGATTCCAACGAGTTGGTATTATGCGAAGCGATGATTCTGTTGGCGCACAAACTGGATATGAAAATTATCGCTGAAGGTATCGAAACACAGGAACAATTCGATTTGTTGCGGCAAGCGGGTTGCGATTACGGACAAGGGAATTTGTTCTCGAAAGCGGTATCCGCAGATGAGTTCGAGAAGTTATTGTTAACCGAATAATGAAATATCGAATGAGTGTTTAATCGCTCAGCGATCAAATTGAGCACCGTAGGGTGCGCATCACGCACCTTTCCACGGGTGACGAACCGACGAGAGGTCCCGACCCAGGTGCGCGATGCGCACCCTACACCTGGCGCTTTTTTGATCACCAACAATTCACAAGATATTTTGAGATTAAAAAGCGTAAGGAATTTCTGTGGCAATCGACCGAAAGTCGAAGACCAACGGTACAACCAGTGAATATAGGCTTTGGTGACGTATTGCAACACCATGCGCTGAGTATTAAAAAACGAGCCATTGAGCGCAATCGTGTGACGCATTACATCGATGAAGCGTTCGCGGTCATGATAAAACAAAGGAACGACTACTTGCTCCAGCTTGTCGTATAACGCCGCTGCATCCCGAGCCGACCGTTCCTCTTCGAAGCTAACGGAGGTCGGTAACTCACCGATTGCCCAGCCGGTAACGCCTTCGATACAACCTTCGATCCACCAGCCATCCAATATGCTCAGGCTGGGCACACCATTGAGGGCCGCCTTCATGCCGCTGGTACCGGATGCCTCAAGCGGCGGTTGCGGGGTATTCAGCCAAATATCCACGCCGGCCGTCATCAACTGCGCCAATGGCCAATCGTAATTGGGCAGATAAGCAATTTTGACATAGCCTCTCAACGCATCCCGCGCCTGATAGATGCGCTGAATCAGTTCCTTGCCTTGCTGATCCTGCGGATGGGCCTTGCCGGCATAGATGATCTGGAAACGGCCGACGCCGGCGGAGATGGCCTTTAAGCGTTCAATATCCCGAAATATCAGGTCGCCACGTTTATAAGTCGCATCCCGGCGAGCAAAGCCTATCGTCAAATCTTGGGCATCCATGCCCACATTGGTAACACGATTGACGTGGTCGATCAGCTGGCGTTTAGCCTGATCATGGGCCTGCCACACCTCCTGCGGTGGAATGCCCAAGACATAGCGCAACGTAAAATTATCCTCGCGCCAACCGGGCACATGCTGATCAAACAGGGCCTGAAACGGTGGGCTGGTCCAGGTTGTTGCATGTACGCCATTGGTAATCGAATCGATGCGGTACTGGGCAAACATTTGCCGCAATACTTCGGCATGTTTCTTGGCAACCCCGTTGACATAATGACTCAGATTGAGCGCCAGATAGGTCATATTGAGATAGTCGTCCCACAGCAATACTTCCTTCATAGCCTCGGTCTCGGCGCGGCCCAACACCTGGTTGATGAGCTCGGACGGGAAGCGATCATGACCCGCGGGTACCGGTGTATGGGTAGTGAACACGCAATGCCGGCGCACCACTTCGACATCTTCTTGAGTGACACGATCGTGACCGGCTCGTTCGGCTTGTTCGTCCAGCAGCGCGATGGGTAACAAACTGGCATGACCTTCGTTCATGTGAAAGCGCTCAATGCCATGGTGTCCGAGTGCGCGCAGCATAGACACGCCCCCCATACCGAGCACGACTTCCTGACACAGTCGGTAATGCTGGTCGCCGCCGTACAGCCAATGCGTTAAGCTACGATCCCATTCCGCATTTTCCGCAAGATCACTGTCCAGAAGATAAACCGGCACTATGCCGCCCGTACACCCGCGAACCTCATAACGCCAGGCACGCAAATGGACCGTCCGGTTTTCTATCGAGACCGCGGCCCGTTGCGGGAATTCTTGGAGAAAATCCTCGACCACCCATTCAACGGAATCCTCGGTCTGCATGCCGCCGCTATCGAGTCTTTGATAAAAATAACCTTTGCGATGCAATAGCGTGACTGCCACCATCGGTAGTTCGCGGTCGGCGGCGGCGCGGATCATGTCGCCGGCAAGAATTCCCAATCCGCCGCTGTAAGTCGGCATCGCTGGGTGCAGAGCAATCTCCATTGAGAAATAGGCTATCCGTGCCTCGTCCCTAACGCTATCCAATTCGATTTTGAATTGCTGTGACATGCTCATATCAA
>SLIO01000199.1 GCA_007135635.1 Methylomicrobium sp.
ATGGCGTTTTTCAACTGACTAGCCAACGCCTCGCAATAAAACTTACAACCACCCCATATCCGCAATAATCAAAAGAATAAACCCGGACAGGATGCCGGCCAAAATATCGTCGAGCATGATACCGAAACCGCCGCTTACCTTGCGATCGACCCAAATGATCGGCCAGGGCTTGACGATATCGAATAACCGGAACAACACGAAACCGATAACCAACGCAGGCCAACTAAAGGGCACCCAACACATCGTTACCAAAAAACCGGCAACCTCGTCCCAGACGATACCGCCGAAATCATGCTCGCCCAGTTTTTTGGCAGCCGCACCGCAAATCCAGATACCGGCAATCACTGCAACCAAAGTTAAAGCGATCAGAAAATGATTCCCAGCCAGCGCGAATAAACCGTAAACAGGCAAGGCCGCCAATGTCCCCATCGTTCCGGGCGCTTTTTTAAACAAGCCCGAACCGAAACCGAAGGCTAAAAACAACACCGGATCGGTCAAAACCGTCTTAGCCGTTAATTCTTTTTTACCTATCTTATTAGTGAGAAAAATGCTCAAAACCTTGTACCCTCAACAATTCCGTCGTGCCGAAACGATGAATTCTCAGCCCCGGCCGATCCTCGATAACGCCGATACGCGTAAAGCTTCCTGTCAATGATGCCGCTTTATCAGCCGGCACGGTAAAACATAATTCATAATCGTCTCCGGCACGTAGCGGCATGGTCCAATCGCCGGTTGCCTCGATATAGGCCCTGACCGCATCCGACAACGGCAAGTTCTTCCAATCGAGACAAGCGCCGACGCCGCTTTGTTTCAAAATATGCCCTAAATCTTGCGCCAAACCGTCGGACACGTCGATGCAACTTCGTGCGATATTGCGTAATGCCAACCCTTCCTCGACACGCGGTTTCGGCCGGTTAAATCGCTCGAGCGAATCATGCGGCTGCGTGCTGCAAAAATCACCTTGGGCAATTTTTAAACCTAACCCGGCATCGCCGAGTTTACCTGTCATATAGATGCCATCGCCGGGACGCGCACCTGACCGCCGCAAGGCTTGCCCTTCCGGAACCACACCCATGGCCTGCACCGTTAGCGTCAATGGGCCGGCCGTGGTATCGCCTCCTACCAGGTCGATACGGTAATGGCTCGCCAATTCAAAAAAGCCTTCAGAGAAACGCTCGAGCCAGGATTCATCGACATCAGGCAATGTCAACGCCAAGGTTACGGCAATAGGTTCGGCACTCATCGAAGCCAAATCGCTCAAATTGACTGCCAGCAATTTGTAGCCCAAATCATAGGGATCGGTACCGGCTAAAAAATGCACATTCTCGACCATCGTATCGGTAGTCACCGCTAATCGATAACCGGCCGGCACGTTTAACAATGCGCAGTCGTCGCCGATGCCCAATTCGGTTGCCGCGTTCAACGATGCTTTTCCTGCGAAAAAACGCTCGATTAGATCGAATTCAGCCGTTGGCATCCGAGGCTTTTTTATTCTTTGCTTGAATTTCCACGGCCCGCTTTTGCTGCGCCACTTTATCGAGTATACCGTTGACATAACGATGGCTGCCATCGGCACCGAAGCATTTGGCTAGATTAATACTCTCGTTAAGTACGACCCGATAAGGCATGTCGAGCCGATTCATCAGTTCATACACGCCGATTCTCAAAATCGCCCGCTCGACCGGATCGATCGCCTCGACCGGACGATCGACGAATTGCGTCAACGCTTCGTCGATAACATCGAGGCTTTTCGGAATGCCGTGAAACAATTCATTGAAATAGCTTTTTTGAGCATCTTTCAAGCGTTCTTCTTCCAAAAACTGCATTTCGATCGCACTGAGGTTTTGACCGGTCATTTGCCACTGATACAACGCTTGTACGGCGGCTTTTCTCGCATTGGTACGCGCTTGGCTCATTAGGCTTCCAACTGCTGGAATAAATTAACCATTTCCAGTGCCGACATCGCCGCTTCCGCGCCTTTATTGCCGGCCTTAGTCCCTGCACGCTCGATCGCTTGTTCGATCGTATCGACAGTCAACACGCCGAAACTAACCGGCACATCGTATTGCAGCGAAACCGACGCCAAGCCTTTGACACACTCGCCCGCAACATATTCGAAATGCGGCGTGCCACCGCGGATCACCGCGCCCAAGGCAATAATCGCATCGTATTGTTTACCGGCAGCAATGCGTTGCACAACCATCGGCAGTTCGAATGCGCCCGGCGCCTTGACCAGACAAATATTGTCTCGATTGGCGCCGTGACGGACCAATGCATCGATCGCGCCGGCTTCCAACTGCTCGACGATAAAACTGTTAAAGCGGGATGCAACGATGCAAAATTTACCGCCCTTTACTGACAAATGGCCTTCATAGGTTTTAATAGCCGACATCTAAACTCTCTATCTCATGTTTTTCGATAGAAACGATCGTGTCAAGACCGTTTCCGTTAACTTCTCACACATTACTGTGAGATCCGTAACCGCCGTTTTAACGGCATGCGTGGGAATGATAAAAACCCCGTCATTCTGCCTTAGACTGGCTGAATCCAGTGCCATGGATGGCGGCCTTTGAGGCACATTAGAGCCTGAAGCAAGCATGACTTATTACCATCATGCCATCTTAGCTAATGTGACTTCGATACCATTTATTGTTACCTAACGTACTTGACTTCGAAATCGCGATCTGGGGATCGCTCCCACAGAGAATTCGGAACCCTTGTGGGAGCAACGCCTTCGTCGCGACTAAATTTAAATACTGCCCTTCCCCACATAATCGACGACTTCCAAATCGAAGCCCGCCAAACCGACATATTTTTTCTGCGTGCCGATGACCTTTAAGCGGTGCACACCTAAATCCGCAAGGATTCTCGATCCCGTTCCTGTCGAACGCCAATCGCCGACACTATCGGTCGACGCCGGATTCACCACGCCATTATCCTGCATTTGATACTGATGAATATGCTCGACCAGCGACTTATTGTCTTCGTTTTGCCGGATCACGACAATCACGCCCCGGCCTTCATTGGCGATAATCCGCATCGCATCGCGCAAGGATACGCTATTTTCATTACGTTTCGACGAAAACAAATCATCCAATAAATTACGTCCATGCACCCGAACTAGAACCGGCTCGTCGCCCGCCACCTGCCCCATGACCAAGGCCAGATGCAGCTTATTGTCGTTTTGGTCCTGATACGCATACAAACGAAAATCGCCGAACTCGGTCGGAAAATTACATTCGCTAATACGCTCGAGCGTATTTTCATGCTGGATGCGGTAATGGATCAAATCGGCTATCGTACCGATTTTCAAATGATGTTGCTCGGCGAATTTCTCGAGATCCGGCCGCCTAGCCATACTGCCGTCATCGTTTAGAATCTCGACGATCACCGCGGCCGGTTCCACACCGGCCAAACGCGCCAAATCGCAACCGGCCTCGGTATGACCGGCGCGATTCAATACCCCGCCGGACTGCGCCATCAACGGGAAGATATGACCGGGCTGCACCAAGTCTTCGGCGCGCGCATCGGACGCGACCGCAGCCTGAATCGTGCGCGCCCTATCGGCCGCCGAAATGCCGGTCGTAACGCCTTTAGCCGCTTCGATCGACACGGTAAAGTTAGTCGAATGCGCGGTCTTGTTTTCATTGACCATCAACGGCAAACGCAACTGCCGGCAACGTTCGCGGGTCAAGGTCAGACAAATCAAACCGCGTCCGTAACGAGCCATAAAGTTAACATCTTCGGGACGGGTAAAAGTCGCCGCCATGACCAAATCGCCTTCGTTCTCGCGGTCTTCGTCATCCATGATAATGACCATTTTGCCTTGGCGCAGGTCCTCTATAATTTCATCGATTGTATTCATTTAGTTTAGAAAGCCACTGCTTTTCAATAATTGTTCGGTCACGCCGCCCATGCCGCGCGCCGCCGAATCGCCGGCCATCAAGCGTTCCAGATAGCGGGCCAGCAAATCGACTTCAAGATTCACTTTATCACCGGCTTCGGTATCGCCAAGCGTCGTTTCCTGTAAGGTATGCGGCACGATATTGACGCCGAATACCGCACCGTCGACTTCGTTGACGGTCAAACTGATGCCGTTGATGCAAATCGAACCTTTTTCGGCGATATATTTCGCCAGATTGTCCGGCACCTTGAAGCGGAAACGATAGGAACGACCGTCGGATTGTTTATCGAGTACTGTACCGATACCGTCGACATGACCGCTGACGATATGCCCGCCCATGCGCGTCGACGGAGTCAACGCCAATTCCAGATTGACCCGTTTGCCGACCGTCGCCGTTTTCAAGGTCGTACGCGCCAATGTTTCGTTCGATACGTCGGCATAAAAATAATCCCTGCCTAACTCGACCGCAGTCAGGCAAACGCCGTTAACCGCAATGCTGTCACCCAATTGGGCATCAGCCAACGGCAACTTGCCGGTCGCAATTTTAAGCCGGCAATCGCCGGCTTTAGGCTCGATCGCGGCAATGCTGCCGATTGCCAGAATAATACCTGTGAACATAGAAGGACTGTGAATAGTGAATAGTGAATAGTTAGCAGTTAGCAGTTAGCAGTTAGCAGTTAGCAGTTAGCAGTTAGCAGTTAAAAGATAAACGCTTTTTAGGGCGTTGTGCAATGCTTGATGTGTATTTGTTCACTTAACTTAATTTGGTTGGCGACTTGACCTCATAGGCGCCAACTTAAGGAAAAGCGCGTCATTCCGCCAGGGATGGCAATGCTTAGCTTCACACCCATGTAACCTGGATATCGGCAATCCATGCCGATATGACGTATAAAGCCACAAATACGCCATAGAATAGACACTAAGTTGGCGCTTATGCGACTTGACCTCCCCTTTTGGAAAAGGGGGATTTATTCAAAAATCTCTCCTAGCCCCCACGGCAATTGCTGAGTGACAAGGATGTCACGAATGCAGAAAATGCAGGAGCATTTTTCTGCCCTGCATCGATATAAGTCGTCTTTTTCAAAGACGGGAACTTAATACTTACCCTGGCAAAGAACTTCGCTTAATTCACTACAGTGCATACGGAGTACGTGTTTTCAAGCGGTCTTTAGCGTCAGCCTGAGATCCGGTCCTATTTGCCTGATATCGCATAAGTTTAAATGTTTTTTGTCGGCCATTTTCTCAACGTCGGGCAAATTAAACAATCCGCGCCCTCGATCGCCGAGTATATCGGTCGACATATAAATCAACCACTCGTCGACCCGATTTTCAGCCAAAAATGTACCGCTCAATGTCGGCCCGGCTTCGATGAATATCTCATTAAACTGCAATCGCCCCAATAAATCCATCACGGCGGACAAATCAACCCGGCCGTTACGCTCGGCAACGCAATTCACTTCCGCGCCTAATTGTTGCAGCGCATCGATTTTGTGTCTATCTTGCGAGCAAGTCACGATCACATTACGGCCCGGCAATGTCAATAAACGCGCGGCAGTGGGCATTCTCAGCCCGGTATCGAGCACGACTCTGGCCGGTTGCAGGGTTTCGAATTCGACCCGCGCATTCAAGGCCGGATCGTCGGCCAAAACCGTATTGATACCGGTCAAAATCGCCGAACTGCGGGCGCGGAATTCATGCACATCGGCTCTGGATTGATCCGAAGTAATCCATTTACTCTCGCCGGAGGCCATCGCGGTGCGTCCATCCAGGCTCATCGCCAACTTGCCCCGGACAAACGGCAAGCCCGTTTGCATGCGCTTGATGAAGCCTGGATTCAGCTTCATCGCTTCATTTTGCAAAACGCCGCAGCGCACATCGATTCCGGCGTCTTGTAATCTCGTCAAACCTCGCCCGGAAACCAGCGGGTTAGGGTCTTGCATTGCGGCAACGACGCGAGTGACGCCGGCTTTGATCAAAGCCTCGCAACAAGGCGGCGTGCGCCCATGATGACTGCAAGGCTCCAAGGTAACGTAAACCGTTGCTCCTTCCGGATTGTTCGCCCGTTTGAGCGCCTCGACTTCGGCATGGCCTTCACCGGCCCGAGCATGCCAACCTTCGGCGATAATCGAGCCATCCTTGACCAACA
Organism: Methylomicrobium sp.; assembly: GCA_007135635.1. Lineage (GTDB taxonomy): Bacteria > Pseudomonadota > Gammaproteobacteria > Methylococcales > Methylomonadaceae > Methylotuvimicrobium. The sequence continues at coordinate 6,051 of SLIO01000199.1, forward strand.
CACAACCGACACGCGGATTCGGTTGGGTCGTGTACATGCCGTTATGCGCCAATTGGATCGCCCGGGCCATGTAAAATTCGTCCGGATGCCCTAACGAAGTCATCTTATTGCCGCTTCAAATGTTCGATCATATCGGTAAATTCGCTGACATCCTCGAAACTTCGATAGACCGAAGCGAACCTGACATAGGCGACATGATCGAGCATGCTCAACTCTTTCATGACTTTTTCACCCAATTCGTGAGCCTTTATCTCGCGCTCGCCTTTCGTCGCCAACTCTTTGATGATTCGGCTGATGGCTTGCTCGATCGCGTCGCTGTCCACCGGTCTCTTTTCCAAGGCCCGTAACATGCCGGCTCTAAGTTTTTGTTCGTCGAAAGGTTCTCTTGCGCCGCCGCGCTTGATCACGCGCGGCAGACTCAACTCGGCCTGTTCGAAGGTCGTAAATCGCTCTTTACAAACCGTGCACTCGCGGCGCCTGCGCACTTGATCGCCTTCATTCGCCAACCTGGAATCGATCACTCGGGTATCTTGCGCTGAACAAAAAGGACATCGCATAATTTAATCGCCGATTACCATTGAAAAATTTCGAGTCATTGAAAAACCGATGATTTTATAACAATTAACACCGCTTACCGTAATTTATTTCGGGATAGGAGCGAATATCTTTGCGCTATTCGGTGCGATGCGGCGGGCCCGGGAATGGTATTTGCCATGAACGGGCGGTTTCAGGTTTTCGTAGGGTGCGCATCGCGCACCTGGGTCTGGTACTGTGTAATGGAGTTCGACGCCGTCAAATGGTGCGCGATGCCGCACCCTACGGTTATTCACCTTCGCATTGTATGCTTGAGAGC
>SLIO01000440.1 GCA_007135635.1 Methylomicrobium sp.
GATCCCTGAACTGTAATTGGTAACGCGATCGGTTTCGTTTTATAGTGTACGCATCGCATACCATCTAAAAGGAGGCATAAACGAAACCTTGGATAACTGTATGCGCTTTGTAATCTTGAGCGCTTAAACTTTTCCGGGTTGCACCACGCAGTTTGTTTTCAATTTTTTGACTTGCGGTTCGCTCCATTGTGGGCGACAACGGCGCTCACCTGCTCAGTTAGCATTCTTAATAATCAGGAACGTTTTTTGCGCTCGGCAATTAAAAATACAACCATTCCTCGTCATCCATCACTTCGCTTTTGTTATCCAATTTTTCGGTTAACAAAAACTGCAAATCTATACGATCATTGATGGGTAAGTCATCCAGGTAACCGTAATCGATATCCTCGTTGTAATCGGACATAACTATTCTCCAACTAAGTCAATGAACATTGAGTTGACCCGGCATACGATTCGAATACCGAGGAATTTCAATAATATTCATACAAACTTGATGCCAACTGAGTAGATCTCGATAGGCTGGCTTAGCCCATAAAGCAATAGGAGATGAATGACAATTTTTTATCTAGGGTGTCATTTTTGTCAGTTGTCGATGACTAAATTGACATTCGAACGGGTTCGAAGCTGGTAAGAAGTCTTCGCATTTAGGGGATTTAGGGGGATAGGGTCACCCATTAGCCTGTCGTATTCAATAAGCCAAAAAAGTCCCTGAAGCAAATTTTGGCTTTTTTCGAATTTACTGTCTTTAAGATCAATCTTCAACCTGTTATTGAACCGGTGGGTTTCGTGGTCGCGAGGTCCGAGAGTGTGGGTAAGTTGTGGGCAGCAAAGACGCTGTCCATGACTTACCTACACGGCTCTGCTTGGACCGGTCCGCAGGATGCGTCCACAAATCCACCGGTTACCGGTTTAATTGTTGTTCCGACAGTCTTTTCTCATGCCGCTGTGCCTGTTTTTATGATAGTTACCCCGTTCAGTTCGCTGTCTACGCGCTCGTGTGATTCACTCATCGAACTGATGCGCGTCAAGTCACCCATCAGGATCAAGACGGTGCCGCTGATGCATGACCAGCGGGCCGCCCTGGCTCAAATTGAGCCCCAGAAAAATGATCGGTGCCAAGCCTTGTTCAATTGTGCACGGCACAACAGGTTTTAGGGTTATCCGTTATCACGGTCCAGACTCCGAGTGGCTTAAGGCTTGGGCGTATCAGCACCCCCTTTAGGAGATAACAATTATTGGGTCGGTTGAGCAGCCTGCCAATCAGGTCTCATGGTTATCAGCCAACCCCTTTGCCGGTTCAGCTGCGCAACCAATTCGGTTATTCGGTCATACAAAACATTTGGTGTCGTCAAAGAGGACGTGGTCCCGCATCACGTAGTAACTCGTTCTCGCCAGTTTATGCGCGACCGCTTTGAGTGCCGACGCCAAAATAGCAGAACTGAAACTGGGTAAAGGCAGCAAAGCCTTAAAACAGGCTATTCTTGCGCGATTGATGAAGGAATTGGCGGAATAATCGGGTGTTTTAACGCTGAGGTTAGGTCTATTCACTAGAGGGTAGGCTGGAGGATCACCACCAGCCCCCCGTTGCCGCAAGAAGGTTAATTCCCTCTATTTACCATCGTGTCTCTTTCAGACAATGGGCGGCTCCGCATAGATTGCCCTCGAAAGGGAGTCATTGTATTTGCTATGCAGGTTCATGATAGAACGCCCTGAGACTCAACAACCCTTTATTCTTAAAGTGCTTCAGACGTAGACGCCTGTTATCGGTCTTCCATTTCCTGTTAAACTTCATGCACCGTAAGCGAACGCGAATCCACTTGTCCAATTCTGTAAACAGACGACGATTATGAGAGAACGGCGTTGCAAAATAATTCCTGATTACTAACAAGCTTCAGCTAAAATCGGAACGTAACAGACCCATGAATGCTGTTAATCGTCACCCAGGCAGGGATTGCCGAGGGCCAGATTGCATGGATGCGACTAGGCAAAGTATCAAAGGCGCATAGGTACGGTCCCTGTACACTGGATACCGGCAATCCCTGCCGGTATGACGGATCGTTTGGCCTTTGTCGATTCGGCTGAATGTTCTACGTAATCAGGAAAGTTATTGAATTGTAATTATTAATACCCCCTTGAGCATTTTCCTGGGAATGCGGCCATCCTGGCCGCATTCAGTGCGGGCGTCCCGCCCGCGATCCTAGGCTTATTGCCCTAAAATGGTTCGGGGGTCTGAATAATTACATTGAATTAACTTCTTATTCGTCATTATTTTTATGGTGAAAAGCTTTTTCTAGGATAATAGGAAGCACGAAATTGCCATATCTTAGAGATATGTTATATTATAACAATCGATTTAAAGTGAAGACCCTTCTAATGTTAAGTGAACATACGCTATCCAAACTGCCTGTAACGGTTCTGTCCGGTTTTTTAGGGGCCGGTAAAACCACTCTGCTCAATCACATTTTGACCAATCGGGACAATCTCAAGATCGCCGTGATCGTCAACGACATGAGCGAAGTTAATATCGATGCCGCAACGGTCAAGAACGAGATTGAACTCAATCGTTCCGAGGAAAAACTTGTCGAAATGAGCAACGGTTGCATCTGCTGCACGCTGCGCGAAGATTTGCTCGTCGAAGTCGGAAACATGGCTCGCGAAGGCCGCTTCGATTATTTATTGATCGAATCGACCGGTATCGCAGAGCCGATGCCGATCGCCGAAACCTTCACGTTTCGTGATGAAGAAGGGCGCAGCCTATCCGATACCGCGCGTCTGGACACGTTGGTGACCGTCGTCGATGCGGTCAATTTCATGCGTGATTACATGGAAGCCCAATCCTTGAAGGAAGTCGAAGCCGAATTGGGCGAGGACGACGACCGCAACATCGCCGATCTCTTGGTCGATCAAATCGAGTTCAGCAATGTCATTCTGATTTCCAAGGTCGATCTGATCAGCCGCGACGAACTGGCCAATTTGACCGGAATACTGACGCATTTGAATCCGGATGCGGAAATAATCCCGATGATCATGGGGCAAGCCCCGCTCGCCAAAATTTTAAATACCGGCCGATTCGACTTCGACAAAGCGTCGCAGGCACCCGGCTGGCTACAGGAAATGCGCGGGGCGCATACGCCCGAAACCGAAGAGTACGGCATCGCCAGTTTTGTGTATCATGCCCGCCGCCCTTTTCATCCGGGGCGTTTCTACGACTATCTGCACTACGGCGATTGGAATAACGGCACGTTGTTGCGCTCGAAAGGCTTTTTTTGGCTCGCGTCGCGGCCCGAATGGGTCGGCACCTGGTCTCAAGCTGGCGGCATCATGCAGCACGGCTGCGCGGGCCGCTGGTGGGCCTCGGTGCCAACAGAAGAATGGCCAGCAGCTTATCAAACCGATATTGAGGCGAACTGGCAAGAACCGTTCGGCGATTGCCGCCAGGAATTGGTGTTCATCGGACAGAATGTCGATGCCGAACAAACTCGGCGCGAGCTAGATGCCTGTTTATTGACCGATGAAGAGCTCGCGGCGGGAGCCGAAGCTTGGCAACACTATCAAGACGATTTTCCGCCTTGGCTGGAAACGGCTGCAACGGAAGTCGAAGAAGTCATGTATTGAACGAGGTAAATCATGTCCGCCTTAGCCCAAAACCTATTTCGCGCGCCTTATTCGGAAGCGGTGCAGTCCGATGATTTGGCCGATTTAAGCCGAATCTATCAAGATGATGTCAATGTGTGTGTGATCGAACGAAACATCGATCCGCGTATTGAGTCGTTTATCGGCGCATTGCTCGCAAGTCCTCAAGAAATCAGTGAAATTCATAACCTGTCGATCGCCGATTTCGATTTTACCGGCTTGATTCCTTACGCATCTAATATCAACGGCTACCTTGAATTTTATCGCGACGTGGCGATGCTGACGACGCTGTTTTGCGATTTATTCGACCTCGATCGCGTCGGCTTGCGTTTGCGGACGCTCGACCGGCCGATGTGTCCGAAATTCCATGTCGATGCCGTGCCATGCCGCATGGTCTCGACATACGGCGGTATCGGTACCGAGTGGCTCGAAGATCGAGCGGTCGATCGCGCCAAGTTGGGTATCAATACGCAGGGTATGAATGATAATCAATCCGGCGTGATTTTAGATCCATCCGCGATTCATAGAATGCCCGCTTTTTCGGTCGGTCTGCTAAAAGGCAGCAATTGGGCAGGTAATGAAAAGCACGGCGCTGTGCATCGTTCGTCGAAACCGAGCGAAGATTGCCCGCGACGGCTGTTATTGACATTGGATTTTGCCTAATGAAATTTACTGAGGAATATGCACAAAATGACTTATACAAGTAATAGGCTTTGCGGCAGTTCAGTGACTCGCTTGAAAGGACGCCGTGAATACCTCCATGTAGGCTTGACGGCGGCTATCCCTGCCGCCGACACCTTTCAATCGAGCCACCGCCCCCCCTTCCACCAGTTGTCGAAGTTATATCATGCTCGTTCTTAACGGTATACCGTCTACCTACCAAGAATGGCGCCTTTGCATCACCTTCGATTGCAATATTGCACTGACTGAGCCGTTTGTCGGCGAGCGGATTGCCGTATTGAGCAATGCCGGATGCGAAGAAACCCGGCGCTTCGAGCAACTTTACGGCATAGAGCACCGAAAAGCCGTATTGGGTTGGTTCAGGCAGGCGCAACAAGAATCGACAAAGAAAATGCTGCATTCATGATCGAGCAAAACGAAAATCGTGATGTAGGTGAGGCGCTTCCGTGGGCCGACGTGTTAACCGGTCTGCCGTTCAATGAACAAGGCCTGGTGCCGGCGATCGCGCAACAATACGATACCGGTGAAGTCTTGATGATGGCCTGGATGAATCGGGATGCGATACTCGAAACCTTACAGCACGGGCACGTCTGTTATTGGTCCCGGTCGCGGGCGAAATTGTGGCGCAAAGGCGAAAGCTCGGGGCAAATACAAATGCTGAAAGAATTTTATTTGGATTGCGACGGGGACACTTTGCTGCTGAAAGTCGACCAACAAGGGCCTGCCTGTCACACTGGGCGGCGCAGTTGTTTTTACAATAGGGTGAGCGGTGATCGTGTTGAAGTCGTCAGCGCGCCGCTTATAGCGCCCGATCAATTATACAAACAGCCCCATGGAGCCGAATCATGAACGAAGCGAACGCATTCAATCCCGTACCTGTGACCATTTTAACCGGTTTTCTCGGAGCCGGGAAAACGACGTTGCTGAATCGGATTTTGTCGGAGGATCACGGTCACCGGATTGCCGTGATCGAGAACGAATTCGGTGAAGCGGGCGTCGATAACGACTTGCTGATTCAAGGCGAAGAGCAGATCGTCGAAATGAATAACGGCTGTATTTGCTGTACTGTACGCGGCGATTTGGTGCGTATACTCGGCGAATTGGCTGAAAAACGTAAGGCCGGCCGGGCCGAATTCGATCGCGTAATTATCGAAACGACCGGTTTGGCCGATCCGGCACCGGTTGCGCAAACCTTTTTCGCCGACCGTGATATTGCCGACTATTACTCGCTCGATGCGATTATTACCGTTGTCGACGCGAAACACGGCCCGAGACAACTTGACCTAAATCACGAGGCGCAAGAACAAGTCGGTTTTGCCGACCGCTTGCTGCTGTCCAAAACCGATTTGGTCGAAATGGAACAACTGGAAAGCTTGGAAGACCGTTTGCGGGCGATGAATTCGCGGGCGCCTATTCGGCATGTCCATTTCGGCTCTTGCGACATCGGCGAAGTGCTCGACATCCGGGGGTTTAATTTACAGGCGATTCTGGAGATCGAACCGGATTTTCTAGAAGACGTCACTCACGAACACGACGATGATATTGCTTCTTTCGTCTATCGCAGCGAACTCGCCTTCGATGCTGCCCGGATAATGGCTTTTTTCGATGTCATGGTGCGAGTCTACGGTGAGGATTTGTTGCGCTACAAAGGCATCCTGCAGATCGAAGGCCAGGAGAACCGGATCATCTATCAAGGCGTGCACATGATGATGAATACCGATTTCGGCAAACCTTGGTCGGCGGACGAAAAACGCGAAAGCGTGATGGTGTTCATCGGGCGCGATTTACCGAAGCAGGCATTTATCGACGCGATGGACGAATGCCGAGTGCCTGCCGTAGCGTAACTCCGTATGCCGATATCTGCCGAAGTCATTTTCTATACGCTGAGTGCGTCGTTACTGGTCAGTCTCGTATCGCTGAGCGGTGCTTTCGTTTTTTACCTGGACCGGCAATTGCTCAAGCGGCTGCTGCCCTATCTGATCGCGCTGGCGGTCGGCGTTTTGTTGGGCGATGCCTTCATTCATTTGATACCCGATGCGGCGGAACGTCAGGGATCGATAGCCACGGTCTGTTTGACGACCTTGGCCGGCGTGTTTTTGTTTTTCGTGCTCGAAAAAATCGTACGTTGGCGTCACGACCACACCGTGTTTGCCGATGACTCGATCAAGCCGATGGCGAAGATGAATTTGATGGGCGATGCGGTCCATAATTTTGTCGACGGTATTTTAATCGGCGGCAGTTTTTTGGTGGATCCGGTTATCGGTTTGACCACAACGCTCGCCATCGTCGTTCATGAAATACCCCAAGAAATAGGCGATGTCGGCGCACTGGTTTACGGCGGATATAGCCCTAAAGATGCCGTGCTGTACAACTTTTATTGCTCTTTGACCGTGGTTGTAGGTGCCGTGTTTACGCTGTTACTTGGACAGTTTGCCGAGGCTTCGTTGATTTTGCTGCTGCCGATTGCCGCGGGGGGATTTATTTATATTGCCGCGACCGACTTCATTCCGGTATTGCATGAACATTCGAGCCTACGCAATCTTTGCGGACAATCGTTCGTGTTCGCTTTAGGC
>SLIO01000481.1 GCA_007135635.1 Methylomicrobium sp.
CGCATCAGGCAAAGTCCCCTCGGCGATTCATATGTGCCCGGAATGCGCGGATGGCGGACCACTGGCAAAAGTACGCAATGGTGATATGATTTGTCTAAATGCACAAACCGGCGAAATCAATGTATTGATCGATAATACCGAATTCAATGCCCGCCGCCCGGCCGCAAATCATGCCAAAGATCATCATCACGGCATGGGCCGTGAATTATTCGCAGGCTTTCGTTTAAACGCCTCCTCGGCGGAAACCGGGGCAACCAACGTCTTCATCAACGACTAGCGGCCTGGCCAATTGAACGAAAAAAGCAAAGCGCGAAGTATATATAGTTTTTCAGATAAATAATTTCCAATACAGCCACACTTAAAACCCTTTAATATCAATGCTATTTTTCAGAAAATTTGGAAATTATTTATCTGAAAGTGTATAGCTAACGGAAAACCACTTAAAATGACACAAAACAATTGGAAAACTCAACCATCCTCGGTGCTGAACGCCGGCCCTGTCATGCCTGTCATGGTCATCAAAAATCTCGAGGACGCCGTGCCTTTGGCGCAAGCATTAACCGAAGGCGGCATCAAAGTCCTTGAAATCACGTTACGCACACCGATTGCGCTCGATGCTATTAAACTTATCAGTGAACAAGTCAAGGATGCCATCGTTGGCGTAGGCACAGTCACCACTCCGGAGCAATTGCAAGCCGCCGAAAAAGCCGGTGCCGTATTTGCGATCAGCCCCGGCCTGACGCCGACATTACTGAAAGCTGCGACAAATAGCAATATCGCACTCATCCCAGGAATATCAACAATCTCCGAACTCATGTTAGGGATGGAATATGGGCTGGATCACTTTAAGTTTTTTCCTGCCGCTGCCGCCGGCGGCGTCAATATGCTGAAAGGCATTGCCGGCCCCATTCCTTCAGCGACATTTTGTCCGACCGGAGGAATATCCGCCAGTAACTATAACGATTATCTGAACTTACCGAATGTTGCCTGTGTTGGCGGATCCTGGTTAGCACCGGATGATGCCGTCGCTGCAAAGGACTGGCTCAGAATTACCGAATTAGCTAAAACCGCAATTAAGAATGCCGTAAAGAAATAATGCTTTATTCAGCGCCTATTTATTTTTAACATGTCGCTTGTATGCAGCTCGCCGGAATATTGAAACTGATTACATAGTTTATGGTTTATGCAATCAGTACTTTGAATTCCGACATTGAAAAGAAATACGCAAAGCCTTACGTTTGTGCAACTGCATTAAAGTTATTGACAAAATTACGCCCGCGCGTTATTGGGTATAAATTTAACAGGCCGTGATATCACGAATACTTAACAGAAGGGTAATACCATGACTAACCACAACCTAGTAACGATACGGAATGAGGACGATCGGATTTCATGCGAACTACCTGTCCTTCAGGGTACTATCGGTCCCGATGTGATCGATATCCGAACGCTCTACCGTGATACAGGCGTATTCACATACGACCCGGGCTTTACATCAACCGCCAGCTGTAGTTCTAGAATCACATTCATCGACGGCGACAAGGGGATCCTTCTTTATCGAGGTTATCCGATTGAACAACTGGCTGAAAAATGCGATTTCATGGAGGTGTGCTACTTATTACTGCATGATGAATTGCCGAATGGCCGGCAAATGCAAGAGTTTGTCAATGACATCACTTATCACACGATGGTTCACGATCAACTGACCGGCTTTTATAAAGGATTCCGCCGCGACGCCCACCCCATGGCAACCCTGGTTGCCGTGGTCGGCGCCCTATCCGCTTTTTATCATCACGAACTCGACATCCGGTGTCCGATAGACCGAAATTTATCTGCCATCCGCCTAATTGCCAAGATGCCGACGATCGTTGCAATGAGCCACAAATACAGCATCGGCATGCCATTCATGTACCCGCAAAACAAATTGGGTTATGTCGAAAACTTCATGTATATGATGCACGCAACCCCTTGCGAAGACTATGTTCAAAACCCGGTTTTAGTCAGAGCAATGGACAGAATTTTGATTCTGCATGCCGATCATGAACAAAATGCGTCAACCTCCACGGTCAGACTGGCCGGCTCTTCCGGCGCCAATCCTTATGCTTGCATTACCTCCGGCATTGCTTGCCTGTGGGGGGCCGCTCACGGCGGCGCTAACGAAGCGGTACTCAGAATGCTGCTCGAAATCGGTGATGTCTCAAAAATTGGCGAATTCATCAACAAAGCCAAGGATAAAAACGATCCGTTTAGATTAATGGGGTTCGGACATCGTGTTTATAAAAACTACGACCCCCGAGCCAAACTCATGCGCGAAACCTGCCATGAAGTGCTAACCGAATTAGGACTCCATGACGACCCCTTATTCAAGCTGGCACTGGAGCTAGAACGCATCGCTCTAGAAGACGATTACTTCATCGAGAAAAAACTCTATCCGAATGTCGATTTTTATTCCGGCATCGTGATGCGCGCACTAGGCATCCCAACCGTAATGTTTACTGCGATTTTCGCGATGGCCCGGTCAATAGGCTGGATTGCTCACTGGGATGAAATGATTTCCGACGAAGAACAAAAAATCGGTAGACCGCGTCAGCTATATAAAGGCCACTCGATACGCGATGTCGTTTCAATCAGCGCGCGCTAAAGCAGTTAACCTAGGATAGGTAGAACGGAGCGAAACCCATCATGGAACGCCATGAGTGGCTTTGTAAAAAATCGCGGCTTAGTTAATGGCTGCGTTATCACAACCGTACCTGCGCTCAAACAGAGCGATGGGTTTACGCTTCGCTTCTACCCATCTTACGGCGCTAAAGCTCAAAAAACCGGAGCGCTGGTGTCGTCCCGCCCGAAATGCGGATTGGCATGCGGAAGCTTGTTTAAATCCTGATAAACCGACCGATAATGCGATGAAAAATACCGACACTAACGTCCTTAATTTTTAACTTATGCGACAAATACGTTGACATTTACTGCCCAAGAAGGTGCCCATCGCGCACCTTTTTATGCTTCGAACTCAACGAAACCAGCAGAAATCTGTGCGCACCCCAAGATAAACTTATAGAGGCATGCCAGCGCCGAACTTTGGTTAGCAATCGGCATAATAACTACCAAAAACATCACCGGTCCAACCATAGCAACTTAGACAAACATGCGAATTACAAGACAAGCAACCCTTGGCCGTTATAAAATTCGCGTTCTAATCGTTACTAACGACAAATGACCAACTAACTAACAGCGATTTTCAGATAGAAAAACCTATCTGATAAGTGGAGTTATAAATGAAAAACAATAAAAGTCCTGCGGTTGTCGAACAGGAAGATGTCGACCCTACCGAAACCCAGGAATGGATCGATGCATTAAAAGCAGTGATGGAAATCGAGGGCAAAACACGTGCTCAATTTCTGATTGAAAAACTGGTTGCCGTGGCCAGACAATCGGGATCCGACATACCGTTTAGCGCGACCACCGACTACATCAATACAATAGCCGTCGGTCAGCAAATTCAATTCCCCGGCAACACCACTATCGAGCAAAGAATACGGTCTTATGTCCGTTGGAACGCAATGATGATGGTGCTTCGCGCCAACCGGAACACTAATGTCGGCGGCCACATCGCCAGCTTCGCTTCGGCGGCCACGCTCTATGATGTCGGTCAAAATCATTTCTGGCGCGCATCGTCCGAGCAACACGATGGAGATCTATTATTCGTGCAAGGCCATTCGGCACCCGGCGATTATGCCCGGGCTTTTTTACTCGACCGACTGACTGAAGAACAGATGGACAACTTCCGCCAAGAAGTCGACGGCAATGGACTGTCATCTTATCCGCATCCATGGCTAATGCCTAACTTTTGGCAATTCCCGACTGTATCGATGGGCTTAGGTCCCATTATGGCCATCTATCAAGCCCGCTTCATGCGTTATTTGCAAGGCCGAAGTCTAGCTGACACCTCCAATCGTAAAGTGTGGTGTTTCCTTGGCGATGGAGAAACCGACGAACCGGAATCACTCGGCGCAATCGGCATGGCCGGCCGCGAAGAATTGGACAACCTTATTTTTGTGGTCAATTGCAACCTGCAACGACTAGACGGACCGGTTCGCGGCAACGGCAAAATCATTCAAGAACTGGAAGGCACCTTCCGTGGCGCGGGCTGGAATGTCATTAAACTGGTTTGGGGGCGCCATTGGGACAAACTGCTGGCCCGCGACCATCAAGGTCTACTTGTGAAACGCATGATGGAATGCGTGGATGGCGATTATCAAACATTCAAAGCCAAAGACGGCGCTTATGTTCGCGAACATTTCTTCAACACGCCGGAATTAAAAGCGATGGTTTCCGATTTGTCCGATTTGGACATCTGGTTACTCAATAGAGGCGGCCACGATCCTGCAAAAATTTATGCGGCCTTCCATTCCGCAGTCAACCACAAAGGGCAGCCGACCGTGGTTCTGGCCAAAACGATCAAAGGCTATTCGATGGGCGAGTCGGGCGAAGGCCAGAATATCTCGCATCAACAAAAGAAAATGAGCGTCACCTCCCTGACGCGATTCAGAGACCGTTACGAACTGCCGGTAACCAACGAACAGTTACACGACCTACCTTACCTGAAGTTCCCCGAGGACTCGAAAGAACTAGCCTACATGAAAGAGCGCCGCGCCGAATTGGGCGGTTACCTACCAAACAGAAGAGCAAAATCCTATGCCTTGGATGTTCCCGTTTTGTCGGACTTCAAATCGCTTTTGGAAGCTACCGGTGAAGGACGTGAAATTTCGACGACCATGGCTTTCGTCAAAATGCTGAATATCCTGGTCAAGGACAAAAATATCGGTAAACGCATCGTACCGATCGTGCCGGACGAGTCCCGTACTTTCGGCATGGAAGGCATGTTCCGCCAATTGGGTATCTGGTCGCAAGTCGGACAGCTCTATACCCCTCAAGACGCTGACCAATTGATGTTTTATAAAGAAGACAAGCATGGCCAAGTGCTGCAGGAAGGCATTAACGAAGCGGGCGGCATGTGCGATTGGATTGCGGCCGGCACATCCTACTCGACCCATAACGTGCCGATGATTCCGTTTTTCATCTTCTACTCGATGTTCGGCTTTCAACGCGTCGCCGACTTGATCTGGGCAGCCGCCGACCAACGCACGCGCGGCTTTCTTCTCGGCGGAACGGCAGGAAGAACGACACTGAACGGCGAGGGCCTTCAGCACGAAGACGGACACAGCCACATTTTTGCAGGAACCGTCCCAAACTGCGTATCCTACGATCCAACTTTTTCGTATGAACTTGCCGTGATCATTCAAGACGGCTTGCGTCGAATGTACGTCGATCAAGAAGACATTTTCTATTACATCACCGTAATGAACGAAAATTACGAGCATCCGGCAATGCCGAAAGGTATCGAACAGTCGATACTTAAAGGTATGTACTCGTTCAAGAAAGGAGACGGCCGCACTAAAACGCACGTTCAATTACTCGGTTCGGGTACGATTTTCCGCGAAGTCATCGCTGCGGCCGAACTCTTACAGAACGACTGGAACGTAACAGCCGACCTATGGAGTTGCACCAGCTTTACCGAATTGGCGCGCGAGGGACAGAGTTGCGAACGATGGAACCGGCTGCATCCGACCGAGACACCTAAAAAACCTCATGTCACCGAATGTCTAGAAAATGCCAAAGGGCCCATCATCGCCGCAACCGACTACGTTCGCCTGTATGCTGAACAAATCCGCCCTTACCTCTCGACACCTTATACCGTCTTGGGCACCGACGGTTTCGGCCGTTCGGACACGCGCGAAGCCTTACGCCGGTTCTTCGAAGTCAACCGTTATCATATCGTGGTCGCGGCACTGAAGAGCCTTGCGGATATCGGCGAATTCGAACTTGCCAAGGTTGAAACGGCCATTGCCAAATACGGCATTAACCCGGAAACTGTTGCCCCGTGGCGGCTTTAATTAAAGGAATTGGCATATGAGTGAATTGATTGAGATTAAAGTACCCGACCTCGGCGGCTCAAGCGAAGTCGACGTGGTTGAAATTCTTGTTCAACCCGGCGATACGATAGTCACCGAACAAACCTTAGTCGTCTTGGAAAGTGACAAAGCCACAATGGATATGCCGTCAACGACCGCCGGCACAGTTCGAGAGCTAAAAATAAAAGTTGGCGACAAAGTATCCCAAGGGGTAACCATTGCGACCGTCGAAGCCAGTGAGTCTTCTGAACCCGAAGATACTCCGGCTTCAGAACCGGAATCAACAACTGAAGTTGCGGTTAAACAAGACGCACCGGCCGAGGAAAAACCTGTTGCAAGCGCCGCTCCGGCGACAACCGCCTCCCCTACCCCAACTCCGGCCGCTACAATCGATACCGAACTCAGCGGTCAACACCTTCCGCATGCGACTCCGGCCATTCGACTATTCGCCCGTGAACTGGGCGTCGACCTGAGCCTTATTACACAAGGCAGCGGCCGCAAAGGCCGCATTTTGAAGGAAGATGTCAAGGCCTATGTCAAGCAAACACTCAGTGAAGGCGTCAAATCCACCGGGGCAGGCATCCCACAGATACCTGCCGTGGACTTCTCGCAATTCGGCGAAACCGAAGTCCTGCCATTGAGTAAAATTAAACGCCTGACCGGCCAAAACATGACCCGAGTTTGGCTGAACTTGCCGTTGGTGACTCATCATGACGAAGCCGATATCACTGAGTTAGAAAATTTCCGCAAGCACATCAATGCCGAAAACAGCCAAAACGGGAAAGTGACCGGACTGATTTTCATTACCAAAGCATTGGCGACGACAATGAAATTGTTTCCGCAATTCAATGCTTCATTATCGCCGGACGGCGCAAGCCTGATAATGAAAAAGTACTGTCATATCGGTA
>SLIO01000187.1 GCA_007135635.1 Methylomicrobium sp.
AATAGCATTGGTTGGCCGCGCGTACGCATCCACATAGACCTGAATCCATTTCGAAGGGCGGAGGCTTGCTGAATGACTGATCGAGGAGCCGGATGTGGGAAAGCCGCTTGTCCGGTTCTGAGAGGGGGCGGGTATCAACCTGCATCATGGGTGAGATATTGTGGCACCGCCGGGAAACCAGGCGGCAAACGGAGAAAACCAACATCACCCTACCGCGCTGGGAGTGCCTGTCCTACTCGAACCCCTGTTCTTTCTGCTGTTCTTTATATTCCGAGCGCCCGAAATTCGGTGCAGGGCCGGCAGCGCTGCCAGATGCGGTCGAACACTTCGTAGAGTTGTCTTTTTCGGGCGGGATGATTGGGACTCCATTCGCCTTGGTAACGTTCTGTAGTCAGACGGAATAAGTAACCGTCTCGGTCGTTGATTAGAAATGCCGATGAGTATTGCTGGTCTTCCCGCTCGACTGGGCTTCGGAATTGAAACGATGAGGGTAACCTTTGCGCTAAGTCGATTAACGGATGGGGTTTGCCGCGTGCGGCGAACGTGTCTTGCACGATGATTTGCACGCAACCGTCACGGCTGTTGATTGCGAATTGTCTAAACGCTTCGACAACGTCGTTGTGTCCGTATAAACCATGTTCCAGATCGCGGGTATAAATGCAGATTTGGCGTCTTGCTTCAGCTATGAGTCGAATGCTTGAATCGAGGTGGGTTTCCAAGTTGTTGAGTTTTTCTGTCGGTAACGATGCCTCGCGCGGCTTGGCGGACGGCCGAGTTTTCTCGGCAAGCGGCGCAAGAGTCATGCTCATGCATTGTAATTCGTTGCCGTCCAGGTTAAGTCTTTCGCCTTTTGCTATGAATCCGAACTTTTGAAAGAACCCGCTAGTGCTCCTCGGCGTTTCGAGGGTTATTTGGGTGAGCCCTTGCTTTTGAGCGCTTTCGATGAGTGTTCTCAATAGCGATTGTCCAACGCCTTGATTACGCCACTGATGTAACACGGCGATTCGGCTGATTTGCCCTTCCGGCGTCAGTCTGCCTGTACCGACTGGGTTATGGTGATTGTCGCGGGCGATGACATGATGGCTATGCGGGTCTTTAACGTCTTGTTCGAGGTCGGCGGGGAGATGTTGTTCGATGATGAAAACCGAATCGCGCACGGCGCGAAGATCCTTAAAATCAGCTTTATAATCGGCGGGTTCGATACGATAATCGGGTAGTCTCATAAAATCACCAGAACTTGTTAGGTCGTGTAAATAGAGTATTTTCTTAATAGTCTATGCTGCCAAAATCGGTGGCGTAGGGCTATCGTTTTTTTCAAATGGGTTAAATTCTATTAAGCTGTTAAAGTTAAATAATCGATGAATCGCTTTTGTTTCAGGAGAGAACGGCATGAGATATGTTTATATTGGCTTGATTATTTTGGTGAGCTTGGTTGTTTTGTTGTTCAAGATACAAAACTTAGAAGTCGTGACGGTTTCATTATTGTCGGTCAGTGTTACGATGCCGGTGTCTTTAATGGTCATTGTCATCTATTTCCTTGGCATGGTGACGGGGGGGTCTTTATTGTCGCTGCTGCGTGTTTTAATTCAGGGAGCAAAGTCGGAAAACGAAGAGAAGGATAAAGAGGAAGATAAAGAAGGCGAAAAAGCTGATCAGGAAAGCGGCGAAAAGTAAATGGTTGCGGTTTGATCGTTTAGGTGAATTTTATGGGAATTGAAATTCACCTACTTAAACATTCAGTTAAGACGTTCGTGGTGTCCCCTTCGAATACGCTCAGAACCGTGTCGGACCTTGAGCGGCTCAATTCAAGGCCTGGGGCTTTTCCATTCACACTTCGACAAGGCTCTCCTGAGCGAAGCCGAAGGGCTCAGGGCGAACGGAAAAGTCCTTAAAATGCCATGATCTAAACTATCCGATCATTGTCGTTCTTCAAAGGCCTTGATAGCATCTTGCATCGAATCAAACTGAGGAAGCTCGTCTTCTTGGGCTACCTGTTTTTTCGGCTTGGTTTTTTTGGGTTCGGCGTCCGATGGGCTCGGTGTTTCTGGTTCCTGGCTCGTTCCTACCGTCTTAGATCGTTCAAGCCTTGCTTGTTCTGCACGAATTTTGCGATTGCCTTCTCCGTACATGGTCAGTACGACCATGATCATGACGGTCGAGATGGCAATAACTATAAATCTGCTCGGCTCTTTCATAAAAAACAACGGCCATTTCGGTTTGATCATACCGGCGATAAAAAAAATGAGCGTAAAAATTCCTAAATTAAAGGAATAAAATATCAACATGTCTAGCGTGTCCATCGTGTGCTTTTCCCGCTTAGCTTACTATTTAATAAATGCATTAATATCATCTTCGTGACTTATTGCAATACCGGCGATGCATTTTAATCATTTCAAGGCCGTGTGGAAATTGTCTTGTTCATATGTTGGTTAAGTCTTTGAAGTTTGTTATGGGTTTTTCGTGACTAGAACGTTTCGTCTGTCATAGACTGATTTTAAACCGTTTAACTTTTTCCGCCAACCGGCTCAAGTCTCCTTGCGACGATTCTTTTTGATAACGTAATTTTATGAACAAGTCGGTGATTTCGTCTATCGCCGCGGCATGATCCGGATAGGCTTTCTTGCTTCGAGCTGCGAAATCGACCGGTCCTTCACCTGCGTTTCTTTTTAACCCTGCCTTGGCGAGCCGGTCACAAAAACGGCAATAATAGCGCAACATTTTATCGGCAGTTTTCTCTTTTCGTGAAAACAGCAACCAACTGAGTATTCCGGTGAATAAGGCGCCAAGCCCGACCAGCCAAGATAGCATTTGTTTTAATGACTCGATGCCGAGCGAAGACAAAAATTGGGTCTGATTGGCGGAGTGATAATTGATGACCCAGCGCTGCCAGTTGTAATCGACGCTACTCCATAATTGCCGAGCTTGTTTAAGCCAGTCGAGCTGTCGTGCCAAATCGCTGTCGGCGGAGAAAAAGCTGATGTTGCGGCTGGCAATTTGTTGTTCGATATTAACGTTTTGTTCTATTCTTTCCGGCGCCACGGCCGCAGTCGGGTCGACGCGCACCCAGCCCCGGTTTTCCAGCCAGACTTCGGTCCAGGCGTGGGCATCGGCCTGCCTGATCTCCAAAAAGTTGCCGACAGGGTTCAAAACTCCGCCATGATACCCCGTGACGACACGGGCTGGAATATTTGCGGTTCGCATCAGGTAAGTGAAGGCCGCGGCATAATGGCTGCAAAACCCGCTTCGGGTTTCGAATAAAAAGGTTTCGATCGGATTGTCTTCCATTAAAGGCGGCGTCAGGGTGTAATTGAAGTTTTCCCGGTTGAAGTGTTGTAGGACATGATCGATGAATTGTTCGGGTCGCTGGTCGAAGCCGCCTAGTCGTTTGACTAGCGAGGTGATTTTTTGAGAAGCCTGTCCCGGTAACTGTGTATTAATGCGCAATTTGTGACCGCTTAGCGCTCCGGTGCGGTAACTGGGATAAGACGTGATAGGGTATTCTGCGCGCTTGTCGGGATTGTCGCTTCGGGTCAGCAAATATTCCGAATTCATGCGCAATTGCGGCGGGTAGTCGCCGGCCATTTCCAGCGCGAAGACCCAGTTGTTATTTTGAGGTTCGAGTAATAACGTATAGCGATAGGCCGGTCCGCTGAAGTCCGGCTCAGCGGTGGCCGTATAGGTAAAGTGTTTCGCTTCGGTCCAGCGTTTACCGTCGGTGACGGAAAACACCGGGCCGCGCCAATAGCGCTGTACATTCGGCGGTATCGGGCCATGAAAGCGGACGCGGAATACCAGTTCGTCCGAAAAGCTGAGGTCGCTGATCGAGCCGGGTTCCATGCTGTCGCTGAGGCCTGTTTTGGCGCGGCTTTTGTCTTCGAAAAGCATCCAGCGCGGCGCTTCGACCCTTGGGAAAAAAATGAACAGCACGATCGCCAGGGGTAGGGCTTGAGCTAAGATGATGCCCGCTGTTTTTAGTGCGTTAAAGGTATTTTGCCGACGGCTGTTGATTGCGACCAGCGTGCCCAGAAGCACACAGCAAACGAACAAGATATAGCCTGCCATTGCGATGCTCTGCTCATACAAAAATTGCGAAGCGGCAACGATGAAAGCCAGAAAGACAATTAAGTATAAATCACGTTCTTGTTTGATTTCGAGCAGCTTCAATGCCAGTGCGGTCATGAACAGCCGAGTTCCGGCATCGCGGCCGAATAGACCTTGATGCTGAGAATAAAGCAGGACGAGTCCGCCTACTGTCAACAAAAACAGCAAGAATTTGTCGGGCAAACAGCTCGGCTTCCAAATACCGATGAAGCGCCAAGTTAGCAGCAATACGAAGAATCCGAAAATCGAAGCCGGGATGTGATAAATGTGCGGTAGCGCAATCAATCCGACCGAAATCAGTAGAAAGAGTAAAATGTTTTTTTCGATATTGGCCAGCATAATCTAAAACAAGGCGAGCGCTTCAAGACAACTCGCCCGGTGGAGGGGGCCGATACCGAGTCCGATTTTTTTGCCGGGTAGCTTAAGGCCGTAACGAAGCCCGGTTTTTTCCGCATCGAGAATCCAGCGACACAGTCGGCTCAAGCGTTCCTCGTTGCCATAACCTGCACAGGCTTCGTAACTGAGCCACAGCTCATCGCCTTGCTCGCCGCTGTATTGCTTGCTGAAAAGGCCCTGGCCTTTCGCATAGGCTTTCCAATGAATGCGTTTAATCGAATCCCCGCGTTGATACTCTTGAAGGCCGTAAAAGTCGTCGGTGCCTTTTTCGGTCTTGCCTTGATCCGATGCTCCGCCGCCGGTTTCGGGAAGCGGGATCTCTTGCGGCCAGGGTTTAGGGTAAACCAAAACCGACAGATTAAAACGCAACGGCGACCAGGCGCGGAACAAGCCGAGCGGATAGCCGCTCGATAGGGTGATCGTGCTGCAGGGTTGATAGCCTCGGTGTTTAGTCGGAGCATGTAATCTAACGGCTTTCTTTTCGTAGGGAGCAAGAGTCATTTGTGTTTTGTCATGCAAATCGATTTCGAGACTAAGACGTGGAACAGGGATCGGATTGTCGATATGAATTTCGAATACAGCGCGTTCACCGGCGAATACCGGCTTGCATTGCCCTTTTTGAACCGTCAGACCGGCTAAGGCTTTGTAGCTGTGTAGGATGCCGATAAAAAATACGCTGGCCAGCAAGAAAGTCAGAAAATAAGCTAAGTTATTGTTATAGACAAACGCTATCAGCAGTAACAGTAGGATTAATACGACAAAGCTTAGGCCACGCTTGGATGGCAAAATAAATATCCGGCGCTGATTCAGTAGAATGGCTTCATCGGAGGGTTTTTCGCCGGCGAAAAACCGGCTTAACCGGAAGCGGTCCTTGAGCGATAGGGCATTCAAAGCACGGCTACCCGGTCGAGTATCGGCGCGACGACTGCGCCGGAATCCTGGCTGGCGGAGCGCAGTCTATGGCCTGCGACAGAGGCTAGCACCGCTTGCACATCCTCGGGCAATACGGCATCACGACTGTCCATGAACGCCCAGGCCTTGGCCGCGTTGAGCAAGGATAAGCCGGCACGCGGCGAAAGGCCGCAAGGGTAATCAGGGGACTCGCGGGTAAATGTGATAATATTTTGCAAATAATTCAGCAACGAGCTTGAAACATGCACGGCGCTGATGTGTTGTTGGATTTTTTTGAGCTGTTCGGGCGGTAATTCGGTTTGAAGGTTTTCTATCAAATGATAACGCGACTGTCCGCTCAATAATTCCCGTTCTGCGTTGCGGTCCGGATAACCCAGTTCGATGCGCATTAAAAAACGGTCCAGTTGCGATTCGGGTAATGGAAATGTGCCGATTTGATGGGCAGGGTTTTGCGTCGCGATCACAAAAAATGGCGAGGGCAAGTGATAGGTTTTGCCTTCGATCGTGACTTGTTTTTCCTCCATCGCTTCCAGTAAGGCGCTTTGTGCTTTAGGGGTCGAGCGGTTGATTTCATCGGCCAGAATCATTTGATTAAAAATCGGCCCCGGATGAAACTTGAAGCTACGTTCTTCCGGGTCAAATATCGAGGCACCGATAATATCGGCCGGCATGATATCGCTGGTAAATTGAATACGTTGATAATTCAATCCCAGCAATTTTGCCAGCGTATGCGCTAGCGTGGTTTTGCCGACGCCGGGTATGTCTTCGATCAAAAGATGGCCTCGGGCCAAAAGGCAGCACAAGGCTAGACGAATCTGATGTTGTTTTCCGAGAATAATTTGATTGGCGGATTCCAGTAAAGGAGTGATTGGGTTTTGCATGAGACAATGAATGTGTAAAAAGGCGTGTTGGTTTTTAAAAAATAGCAGTAAGTCCACGAAAAGCACGAAAGACGCTAAAATTCATGCGACTGTAAAGAGCGGTTCATTCATCAGATGGCGATGACAACTTGGTTTATCGTTGAATCGTTATGCGCTTTTGGTTTACTCCCTTTTGATTGAAAAACCGTTTAAGAATAAAAGGTATGGGATGTGTCTATCGAGGACCGCCGTGAACCCATTCATGAGGGGGCACGGCGGTCTGAGCGCCACGGATGGCGTAAATGCGGATTTTGCATTACGCCAAGTATGGCGTGTAGTAGGGCACCAACAGTAGGCACTTTAGGCGATGCAGGGCAGAAAAATGGTCCTGCATTCGTTACATCCCTGTAACTCAGCAATTGCTGAGGAGCAAGGATTTGCCCCTCTACGGATTTGGTAAGTATAGATTGGAGGAAAGGGCTTTATATGTACATATAAAGCCTTTTTTTATGCTTTATTGTGAT
>SLIO01000184.1 GCA_007135635.1 Methylomicrobium sp.
TTTATGCTTAAAAAGTAACCTGCCTTTTTTTGGCGCTGTCTTTCCGCCAGATAAAACTGTCGTTGAGGTAATGGCTTGGCTCTCTGAAAATCAAGCCTAATCCGTACGAGGTAAGACGTCCCAGTCATGACTCGGAGATGCAGATACTTGCTAAAAAAGAAGGAATGCAGATATGGTGCCGAAAAAAGGGTCAGGTTACATTTCAGAGTCACTGTTTTCTACCCCCGGCACACGACTTCGACGAAAGGCACTTCCCAAACCGAGCATTGACAACGCTTGCGGTATTGCTCCTCCCCGTCTTCGGCATGGCGGCGGATCATCGCAAGCACGGTCACTTTTTCCGCATTGACGTATTTATCCGCCCATTCGTGTTGGGCTTTTTGCGACAGCGCCGCTACGGTCTCGCCGCAGGATTGCATAACTAATTTGCCGTTGATACGGGCGAAATTCAGTTCGCTGCCCGGATTCAATTCCGCGAGACGTCGGTGTATCGAATGTTGTTCGGGAAATGAACCGGCATAGCCGATGTTGAAGTCTTTTAAGCCTAGGATTTCGTAATCGCGAAGACTGATTGACCGATCTTGCGTATCTAGCTCCGGCGCTTCGGTCATCAGCAAATGATCGCCTCGTAGCTCGGACAGATAGGGGTTGCGAAGATCCTTACGATGCATTAGGCAAAGCGTTTCGCGCGCGCGGGTCATTGCAACATAGAGCAATCGGCGCTGCTCTTCTTCTCCCGCTCGCGAATTCCAACCGCCGTCGATTATCACGACATGATAAAATTCCAGACCTTTAACCGAATGCACGGTACCGAGCAAGACGCCCTGTCCGAAAGTTCGGTCGAGGCGTTGTTCGGCGAGCGTTTCGGCGATGAAATCGAGAGTCTGACTGTTGGCCGTTTCGCCGTCTCCGGTTTCATTCCGCCAGTCGACGAGAAGTTCTTTGAGCTGGAGCAGCCAGGGGTTACCCGGTTGCTCCCCATAATTTTCGACCAGCCAATCGAGCCAGTAAGACGAGCGCGTCAACGGTTCCGGATGATGTTTCAGCGCATCGAGTAAGCCCGCGTTTTCGCGAATGCGAAACGGCGGCGGCCTGCGATCAGCCGGCAGCACGATGCTGAACGGAATGCCTTGAGCCTCGAAAACGGCCCGAATCGGACTCAAAAACTGCCATTCGCGTGCGAGCACCGCACAGTGAGTCCATTGCATGCGAACGTCCAATTGCCGCAGCCGCTTGAGTTCTTCGGCAACCTGCAAGGCTTGAATCGACTCGCCTATGGTATCGATTTGCCGCACCCTGCCGCGCGTAAAGGTATCGAGCGCTTGCCAGCGCCCGCCGGGCTCGAGACTGCCTCGCTGCTTGTTGATTCGTATCGGATGCTGTTGTTTCATCCGGTCCCGATTATGTCCGATCAAGGCATTCGAGGCGGCAATGATATGTGCGCTTGAGCGGTAGTTTTCGACTAGATAATGCACCTGCGCTTGATAATCCTGCTGAAATTGCCGAATGAACGAGACATTCGCGCCGCGAAATTGGTAAATATTTTGGTCGTCGTCGCCGACCGCGAGAATCGTCAACCGGCTGTCGTCGTCGAGACTGCGCCCGGCAATCGCCGAAATGAGCCGGTATTGATCCGCGTCGATGTCCTGGTATTCGTCGACCAGGATAAAGCGGTAACCGGCCAGCAATCGGTCTCGGGCTGCGTCCGGTTCTACGCCGAGCAAATTTTTTTCGCCTTTCAACAAAGCAATCGCCTCGCCGATCATTTCGGCGAACGGTTCGCCCGAGGCTTCGCCGTCGCTGTACAGACAGCTTACGGCATGCCCGGTCAAGCGCAAGCTGAAACCGTGATAGGTTTGCACGGTTACGTAGCGTGCTTCGTCGCCGGCCAGATCGATAAGCCGGCGCCGAATTTCGTTCGCGGCGGAACGGTTGAAACACAGCACCAAAATCGCCTGCGCCGGTACTTGCTTGACGCGCAGCAAATACGCGCAGCGGTGCACGACGACGCGCGTCTTGCCGGAACCGGGTCCCGCCAGAATCAGCGCATTGTCATCTTCCGGGGCCGAGACCAGCGCGATTTGTTCGGGGTTATTTAGATCGGAGGCGATGCGCTGAAAGGCTTGTTGGCTGGCCGCGCGTTCGAGTATTTCCTTACGTCCGGCAAAATAGCGCTGCACGAATTCGGCCTTATCGAGCGAAAAATAAGCGACGACGAAGGCCAGCGCCTGACCGATTTTTTCGAGTCCGCGCCGCGCATATTCATTCATCACATGCACCTGAAACACGCGTTCGCCGTAATGCTGGGAGAGCGGCTCGTAATCGCCCTTGCGGTAGCGGCGCGATTTTGCTTCCGGCAAGACATTGATGGTCATCGCCTGCCGGAAAACCGCAAGGCCTTTTTGCAAGGTAATGATTTTTTGTTCGTGCAAAAAATTCAGCGCCCGCTCGACCGCCGCGAGCGAGTCCTTCACCTCCGCCAATGCGACCGCATCCTGCTGCAAAGCCGACAGCACATCTTCGGCGGCAAATTCGACCAGCACATCGGCGGCCGGCGGCGCGCCTTCCGGCACCCGGCCGACGATGCAATCCAACACGATCTTGGCGATGCCTTGCCGTTTTTCGGCAGTCGCAATCAGCGCGGGCCAGCCGCGGTTTAGTTTGACCGCATATTGATCGAGTCCGCGATGGCGCACGAATAAGCTTCCTTTGTTACCGGCCAGGCCCAAACCGTCCCGGCTTAGACTGTTCAACAATAGGCGCAGCGCTTCCAAATGGCTTTGTTCGAAACCTTGATCCAACAAATGTTGGTTTAAATGCCGGAGCGACAAGACCTGCCAATCATCGCCTGCGGCATCGGGGGCTAATTCGCGCATCGCGGCGATCATCGCACGCTCCAGTTTGCAGACGGCGGTTAATCGAGCCTGCGATGATTGAGCCACCTTGTAGCGAATGAATGCAGTCAGCAGCAGACTTTTTTGAATTAGCCCCCGCTCGGCCATGTCGTATAAAGTTCGAATCACGCGTTGGCTGGCCGTTTCCCCGGGTTTGTCTTCGTCATTTTCGGCAAACGCACCGAGCATCGCCAATTGATCGGCGCTGAAGCCTTCGTCGCTGTCGGCATTGAACAATTCTTCGAGAATCGCGAGCCAGCGTTTTTTCTGACGTTGCGACAGCGGTAATTTATCGATCTTAGCTTCGGCTTCGTCGAGACTTTTGACCTTCGGTCGACCCTGGAAAACTTGCGTACGGTTTTCGTTGCGCTCGACGAAACCGGCCCGCTCCAACCAAGAAACCGCCGTGACGACCTTGGTCGCGGCGTTATAATCGTCGCTGCCGAACGACGTGTCGACCGCATCGTTCTGCAATAGCTCGCCGGCCGTCAAGACGACATTGCCGGACTTGTCTTTTTTGCATCGCCTGATTCCGCGAAGCAACTGCGCGATATCGCGTTGCGTAATTTGCGAATGCGCCGATAGTTTAAATTGCGTGTCGATATCGTTCTCATCGAATAACAAAACGCATTCGGCATCCTGGCGGTCGCGCCCGGCGCGCCCCGCTTCCTGCAAATAGTTTTCGAGCGAGCCTGGAATGTCGGCATGAATCACCAAGCGTACGTCTTCCTTGTCGATACCCATACCGAACGCATTGGTCGCGCTGATTACGCGGGTT
Organism: Methylomicrobium sp.; assembly: GCA_007135635.1. Lineage (GTDB taxonomy): Bacteria > Pseudomonadota > Gammaproteobacteria > Methylococcales > Methylomonadaceae > Methylotuvimicrobium. The sequence continues at coordinate 3,673 of SLIO01000184.1, forward strand.
ATACCGCCGACGAAGTTTTCCTGGATATGCTTTTTCTCGGCCGCGTCCTTACCGGCGTGAAAGGCCTCGGCTTGCCATCCCGCTTGTTGCAGAAACTCGGCCACCGCTTCGGTGTTTTTTTGAGTCGAACAATAAACGATCGCGCTGCCGGTCTCGCCGGTCAAACGCTCGGTCAATAGGCCATGGATGCGCGGGTATTTGTCGGCGGCATTGACGGTCTGCACTTCGAAATGCAAATTGCTGCGTTCGACGCCGCCCTCGAAAACCGCCAGTTCCTGACCCAAATGAGCGCGAAAATAGTCGATGATTTCATCCTTGACGTCTTGTTTGGCGGTCGCGGTGAAGCATTGCACCGGCGGCAGCGGCGCTCGGTGCTTCGCGGCGAATTCCTTGATGAAGCGCGCGGCATAGAGATAATCGGGCCGAAAATCGTGTCCCCATTTCGACAGACAGTGCGCTTCGTCGAACACCCAGCAACCGATTTCCCGCTGCGCGATTGCATTTTGAAAGCCCATATTACGCAGTTGCTCCGGCGAAACATAGAGTATCGCGATGTCGCCCATCTGTATTGCTCTAAGCACTTCGCCTCGCTCGGGTGCGGTCAACAAACCGTAAAGCGCGGCGACATTCGGCGCGCCGGTCTTGTTGCGCAGATTATCGACCTGATCCTTCATCAAGGCCTGCAGCGGCGAAATCACGACCGTCAACACGCCGCGCCGCTGATAGCGCGCCAATGCCGGCAATTGAAAACACAGCGACTTACCGCCGCCGGTCGGCAAAACCGCAAACAAGGGACGGTCACTCATCGCGGCCTGCACGATCGCTTGCTGTAAACTGCCGCCGTCAGCGCTTGCCGGTTCCTCGCGGAATGCCGGAAATCCGAAATAGCGCGTCAATTGACTCACCGGATCGTGCACGCCGGCGCAATAAGCGCATGCCGGGTTGCCGCACGGAATATCGCGCAATTGACTCAAGGCCGGCCCGACATCATGAAAACGTTGCCGAACCCATGGCGGCAGCACCGAATTGCCGCCCGCGACCCGCAGCCAGGCTAGGCAATAAGCCAACGCTTGACGCAAGCGCGGGTCGGGCAGATATGACAACACGACTTTGTTGAACGCGGTCTCGCAAACCTTACCGGAAGACGTTTGTTTAAAAATATCGAAGGCTTGCGAGGCGCCCGGCAATTCGGCGCCGATGGCCTCCATCATGCGGCAGATTCCGCTGAAATCGGGATCGCCGGAAAAGGCGTAATGATAAAACGACACGATGCCGAAGGCTTGTTGCTGTTCGCGCAATGCATCCCATTGATCCTGAAACAGCGACTCGGCCAACTTGGCGTCGAGCAAAGGATCGCTCAGGCCGTCGCGCACCAATTTGTAATTCTTGACGAGGCGATGATAGGGATTTTCGGGAAAGGCTAGCGGCGACAGATACAGCGTATCGACGACCGGTTTATTCAAAAAGGCATGATTCGGTGCTATCGCACGGCAAACTGGCAGGTCGTGACCGAGCAGGTTATGACCCAGGATATATCCGGCCTCGGCGGCAAAGCGGTCGAATTCGGCCAAGGTTCTTCGAATATCAAAAGGCGCCTTACGAATAAACTCTCGGCCGCGAAAGCGCCCACCCAACGCGAAAATCTCACCGTTTTCGTTGGTTTCGAGATCGAGACTGCAACAGTCGTTTTGAAAGGCTTGCCAGTCCGTTGTCATAGCTGTCTATTTCTCGCACAGAGACGAAGAGTTTTTCCGCTCATTTCTCCGAATTAAATCCGTTGCAAAATATCAGCGATCAATTCCGGTCCTTTATAGATCAAGCCGCTATAAACCTGCACCAGACTTGCGCCTGCCTGTATTTTCTCTAATGCGTCGTCCCCGCTCAGGATTCCGCCGGCCGCGATAATCGGCAATTTGCCGTTCAATTCCGCAGCCAATGCCCCCACGACCTCAGTCGATTTTTGCTTGACCGGCCCGCCGCTCAAGCCGCCGGCTTCTTCGGCCAATTTATGGCCCGCGATTGCGTCCCTTGCGATTGTCGTGTTGGTCGCGATCACTGCGTCGATTTCGAATTCGAGCAATAGATCTGCGATATACCGGATTTCGTCGGGCGTCAAGTCAGGCGCAATCTTGAGCGCCAGCGGCGTGTATTTGCCGTATTCCCGCTGTAAGTTGAGCTGTTCTTCCTTCAATGCCGAAATCAGGCCCTTTATTTCATCGCCCTGCTGCAATTGCCGCAGGTTTTTCGTATTCGGCGAGGAAATATTGATCGTGATGTAGCTTGCCGCACTGTAGGCTTTGCGCAAGCCGATCAAATAATCCTCGGCCGCCTTTTCTATCGGCGTGTCGAAATTCTTGCCGATGTTGATACCGAGCACGCCTTTATAGCGACAGTGTTCGACGCGGTTCAACAGATAATCGATGCCTTTATTATTGAAGCCCATGCGATTGATGATCGCCTGATGCTCGGGCAGGCGGAATAGACGCGGTTTCGGATTACCCGGTTGCGGGCGCGGCGTGACCGTGCCGATTTCGATAAAGCCGAAGCCCATATCGGCCAGCGCATCGATATAATCGCCGTTTTTGTCGAGGCCGGCGGCCAAGCCGACCGGATTCTTGAATTCGAGCCCCATGATCTTGACCGGTTTGGCCGGTAGTTTAGGATACAGCACCGATGATAATCCTGTTGCATGCACGGCTTGCAGCGCTTTCAGGGTTAGGTTGTGGCTGACTTCAGGGTCGAGGGAAAATAATATCGGGCGAATTAATGGATAAAGGTTCATTTGAAAAGGAGTGAAAGAATTGATCGTTTTCGCCGGAAATCGTGGTATCGAAGCATCGCCGGCGGGTTTCGGAAAAAGCGCAGGAATCTTGACTCATAACGTCAAGACTGCTGTATACCTTTCGTAGATCAAAATTCGGCACTGTCGAAATTTGATTAGCAAAGGGTATAAGGATTTGGTCATAAATAACTTCCCTATTTTCGGAGGGTTCGGTTGCTCGATTGGCAGGTGTCGGCGGCAGGGCAGATTTTTGCTCCTGCAAAATCTGCATTCACGCCATCCATAGCGCTTGCAGATTTTTGCTCCTGCAAA
>SLIO01000190.1 GCA_007135635.1 Methylomicrobium sp.
ACTGAACTTTAGGAGTTAACTCCTGAAAGTAAGGAGTTAACTCCTGAAAGTTAGGAGTTAACTCCTGAAATTTAGGAGTTTTAGAAAAAATATACACATTTATAGTTGATTATTTTATATTTTTTAATTTTAATGCTAAATTTGATGAAATCAATTATTTAAAATAAAAAAAAATCTATATTTTTTTGTAACTGTTGCTTTTTTAAATAAAAATAGTTAAACATAAATAAAATTTCGGCTGTATTCGAAGTGGCCTTTGAGGATCGGGTATAATAGCGGACTAATTCAATTTTGATTCAATAAATGGATAAACCGCGTTTAGCTTGGGCAGTCACCGGCTCCGGGCATTATATCGAAGAATGCCTGGAATTTTTGATGACATTGGACAGTGTCGACCTTTACCTGAGCCAAGCCGGCGAGGAGGTTTTAAAGATGTACGGCATCAAACTCGACGAGGTTCGCGCCAGAATGCCGGTTTTTCGCGATAAGGCTGCTTCGTCGCCGCCGGTCGGTCGTTTTTATACCGGGTATTATCATAGCTTCGTGATGGCGCCGACGACCTCGAACACCGTAGCCAAATGCATATTGGGCATTGCCGACTCACTGGTGACCAATCTTTATTCTCAGGCCGGAAAATGCCGCGTCCCCAGCATCGTCTATCCGTGCGATATCGCGCCAGAAATGGAAACCACCGCGCCGGGCGGTAAGAAGGTCATGGTATATCCTCGCCCGGTCGATTTGGACGCGACCGATAAACTGCGCGACTTTCCGTATACGCAAGTCGTCGAAAGCGTTGACGAATTGATCGAGGCGGTCAATCGGCGCCTGAAATCATTGGGTGTGGCATGAGCGAGCACATCTTGTTTTTGACCGGAAAATTGGCCGAAAAACAATTACACCAAATTCTGGAAAAAATGCAGCCGGAGTTTACCTATACGGTACATCAGCTAGGTATTAAAGTCGCTGCGTTGATGACCACTGACATGATTTGCCGTCGGCTAAAGGAAACCTATCAAGCCGACCGGATGATCCTACCTGGGCGGTGCCGGGGCGATCTGGACAAGGTGATACAACAATTCGGTTTACCGGTCGAGCGTGGCCCCGATGAGTTAAAAGATTTACCGCTATTTTTCGGCAAGGAAGCGCATAAGCCCGATCTTAGCGAATATCGCGTGAAAATTTTTGCCGAAATCGTCGATGCGCCAAATGTTTCTGTCGATGAGGTCATCGAGCGAGCTCATTATTACCGGCGTCACGGCGCCGATGTGATCGATATCGGCTGTTTGCCGGGAACGCCGTTTCCGCACATGGAAGCCATTATTCGAGCCTTAAAACAAGAAGGCTTTACGGTCAGCATCGATTCGCTCGAAGCCGACGACTTGCTCAGAGGCGGCAAGGCCGGCGCCGATTTCATGTTGAGCCTGCACGAAGGAACGCTCTGGGTCGCCGATGAAGTCGAAACGACGCCGATTCTGATTCCGGAAATACATGAAGACTTGGCGTCGCTCGATCGTGCGATCGAAGCCATGCAGGCTAAAAACCGCCCATTCCTGGTCGACCCTATTTTGGACCCGTTGCATTACGGTTTTACGCAATCGGTCGTGCGTTATCATCAGGTACGGCAAAAATATCCCGATATCGAGATCATGATGGGCGTCGGTAATATCACCGAATTGACGCATGCCGATACGGTCGGCATGAACGCGCTGTTATTGGGTATTTGCTCGGAGCTCGAGATCAATGCAATTCTCGCGACTGAAGTGAGCAAACATGCTTGCAGGGCGGTCAAGGAAGCCGATTTGGCGCGGCGTATCATGCATGCCGCGAAACAAAACAACATGTTACCCAAGCATATCGATTCGGGTTTGATGGCGCTGCACGAAACCGCGCCGTTCCCCTATACGCTCGATGAAATCAAAGAACTGGCCGGCGAGATCACCGACCCGAGCTACCGTATTCAAACCAGCACTGAAGGGCTGCATATTTTTAACCGAGACGGTTTTCATTCGGCGACCGACCCGTTCGATTTATATCCGAAACTCGGCGTCGAAAACGACGGCGGTCACGCCTTTTATTTAGGCGTCGAACTGGCGCGTGCTGAAATCGCCTGGCAACTCGGCAAACGCTTCAATCAAGACGAGGCTTTGAGTTGGGGTTGCGCGACCGATTTATCCGAACCGACGGTCGATTTGCACAGCTTTAAACCAGCCGGCACGACGCTAAAGAAAAATTAAACCGATGATTTTAGAAACAATAATCACCACACAAAATTCAGAAGGCAGGGCGCATATTGCGCCAATGGGTATTCATCGGCACGATGAAACATTGATCATTTTACCGTTCCGGCCGTCGACGACGCTCGACAATCTTTTAGCCAGCGGCAATGCAGTGATCAATTATTGCGATGATGTCAGGGTGTTTGCCGGTTGTTTGACGGGACGACGCGACTGGCCGTTGATCGAGGCCGACAAAATTGCCGGCAAGGTGTTGGCATGCGCATTGGCGCATAGCGAAGTCGAAGTGGTTCGTGTTGAAGAAGACACGGTTCGGCCGAAGCTGTTCTGCAAAATTATTCATACGGTCAATCATGCGCCGTTCATGGGTTTCAATCGGGCTCAGTATTCGGTCTTGGAAGCGGCGATTTTGGTCAGTCGGCGGGGTATGTTGCCGCAAGAAAAAATCGATGCGGAATTGGACTATCTTAAAATCGGCCTAGAAAAAACCGCAAGCCCGAAGGAGCTCGAGGCGTGGTCTTGGTTAATAGCGGTCATCGAACAGCACAAACGAGAAAAGCTCGCATGACCGGGATGCTCGCCAGTGTCAGCAAGCTCGATGAAGCGTTGAAGATCTTGAATTTCGAAGTCGATATCATCGACTTGAAGCAGCCTTCCCAAGGCGCGTTGGGTGCGCTGGATACCATGACGGTTGCACGTATCGTCAAGGCAATCAATGGACAATGCCCAATCAGCGCGACGGTCGGCGATTTGCCGATGATTCCGGAAGTTATCGTGAGCGCGGTAACGGATATGGCGGCGACCGGCGTCGATTATATCAAGATCGGCTTTTTCCCGGGCAGCGATTGGCAAGGCACGCTGGATGCATTGACGCCGTTGGCTCATGCTGGTTTGGCGTTAATCGGGGTTATATTTGCCGATAGCGAACTCGAATTAAATTCCGTGCCCGCATTCAAACAAGCCGGTTTCAAGGGTGTGATGTTGGATACGATGGACAAAGGCTTGGGCTCTTTGTCTCATTTTTTGTCTGAAGATGCGATCGCTGCTTTTGTGGCTAAGTGCTCGGAAGTCAAGCTATTATGCGGGCTTGCCGGGTCGCTTCGAGCCGAGGACATACCGAATTTGTTACGCCATAAACCCGATTATTTAGGTTTTAGAGGCGCCTTGTGCCGGCGGCACGATAGGACCGCACGCTTGGATGACGAGGCGATACTTGCAGTCAAAAAGGCGTTTTTGTATGGATAACGAATGATGAAGGATGAGCGTCAATCATGAAGAATAAAATGCCCATCACCACAAAAATTTTGATTGCGATGTGCTTGGGATTGTTAGCCGGAAGCGCGATCAATGCTTTCGGGCATGATAATGGGCCGATTCGTGACTATCTGGTCAACGGCTTATTTCATATTGTCGGCGCATCTTTTATCAATGCATTGAAAATGCTGGTCGTGCCGTTGGTTAGCTTTTCATTGATTTGCGGTGTGTGCGGTATCGGCGACATTGCGGCGCTGGGCCGCATTGGCATTAAAGCTTTTTGTTTGTATTTGTTGACGACGGGCTTGGCGGTTGCCATGGCCCTGTTACTTGCGGTTTCGGTCGGTCCCGGACGCGATTTCGAACGTAGCAGCGATGTTGCTGAGTTCAGCGCGCCCGAAGCGCCTGGATTGGCCGAAGTGCTGATAGGCATCGTACCGAGCAATCCAATCCATGCTTTTGCCGAGGGAAATATGCTGCAGATCATTTTTTTTGTGATCCTTTTTGCGATCGCGATGATGATGGCAGGTGAAATCGGTTTGCAATTGTTGAGAACTGCCGAGCAGTTGAACGAAGTCATGATGAAACTTGTGATGCTGGTCATGCAATTCGCGCCAATCGGTGTGTTTTGTTTGATAGCGAAGAGCTTTTCCGAGCAAGGTATTGGTTTAATTGTACCAATGTTAGGTTATTTTTCGGTGGTTATCGCCAGTTTGTTTCTCCATACTTGTGTAACGTTGTGTTTGCTGTTATGGCTGATGACACGGATGAATCCATGGGAATTCATGAAAAAAATGCGTCCGGTACATATCTTTGCCTTTAGCACGGCCAGTTCGAATTCGACGATTCCGGTCAATTTGCGTGTCGTTGAACACGATTTAGGCGTGCCGAATTCGACCGCGGCATTTACGATCCCGCTCGGTGCGACGATCAACATGGACGGCACCGCAATTATGCAAGGCGTTGCGACTGTGTTTATCGCCAACGTTTACGGCATCGAATTAGGTTTGATGCAATATTTGACCGTCATCGGCATGTCGATATTGGCTTCGATCGGCACGGCCGGCGTTCCCGGCGTCGGTTTGATCATGCTGGCGATGGTATTCAATCAAGTCGGGCTGCCGGTCGAGGGCATTGCCTTGATTTTAGGCGTGGATCGGCTTTTAGATATGCTCAGGACAGTGGTCAACGTAACCGGTGATGCGGCGGTGACCTGTATTGTCGCAAACGGAGAACGTAAACGTAAGCCTAAAGTTGAATAATTAGGTCGCTATTTTTGAGGGTAAAATGCATTTTCCGGAGTCATGGTAAATCGATTAAAGATACGATTTTTTGTTTGATCAATGCGGCAACTAACTCAATACAGCGAAGACAAAGCTTGGATAGAGATGTCTTGTAAATTCAGCAATTCCCAGTTTAAGGATTTTCGTCATTGGGAATTGCTGTTATAAATTCTTTACACTGGGATTTGTCTATTTGCTTGTTATAATGCGCGGTATTTTTACAATTGCTTAACAGGTTCGAGAGATTGGGATGATTCAAGGCAGTATTGTAGCGCTGGTTACACCGATGACGGAAAACGGTTCGATTGACAAGGACAGCTTAAAAAAATTGGTCGAATTTCATATCGATCAAGGTACGGACTCGATTGTCGCTGTCGGCACGACAGGCGAGTCGGCAACGCTCGATGAAGATGAGCATTGCGATTTTATAGGATCGGTGGTCGATTATGCCGGGGGCAGAATTCCAATCATTGCCGGGACCGGCGCCAATTCGACGACCGAAGCTATCGAATTAACGAATAGAGCGAAAGAGGTCGGGGCCAATGCGTGCCTTTTGGTGACGCCTTACTATAACAAACCGACACAGGAAGGGTTGTATCTTCATTTTAAAGCCGTTGCCGAGGCGGTCGATATTCCGCAAATCCTCTATAATGTCCCGGGGCGCACGGCTTGCGATATGTTGCCGGAAACGGTGGCTCGCTTGTCTGTTATCGATAATATTATTGGTATCAAGGAGGCTACCGGTAAATTAGAGAGGGTCAAGAAATTACGCGACTTATGCGGTGAGACCTTTGCGCTGTATACCGGCGATGATGCGACAAGCTGCGAATTTTGTTTACTGGGTGGAAATGGCACGATCACCGTAACCGGAAATGTTGCGCCGAGATTGGTCCATGAAATGATAACCGCCGCGATTGACGGCGATCGCGAGACCGCCCTGGCCATCGATGCAAAACTAACCGGATTGCACAAGCAGTTGTTCATTCAATCGAATCCGATACCGGTCAAATGGGCATTGATGGAAATGGGTTTGATTCAAAAAGGTATCCGTTTGCCGTTAACTTGGCTGACCGAAGATTGTTATGACGTAGTGCGTAGCGCAATGCGTCAAGCGGAGTTGATTTGAAATTCATGAAGCGCATCTTTGCCGCTTTACTATACCTGACCATTCTGCCTTTCGTGGCGGGTAGCGGGTGTAGCACGATCAAAAGCTGGTTTCCCGATAAAGAAAAAGATTACCAATTTAGAACCGAAATACCGGAATTGGTGCTACCTAAGGAGTTGAGCGTTCAAAAAGTAGAACGGCCGACAATAATCCCGAGAGTCGATCTAAGGCATGTCGATACCACTCAAGTGGTCGATGATGTCGACAAGGTCACTCAGGTCGAGCGGGTCGCCACTGCCGATGCGGTCGTGCTCAGGATTAATGAACCCGTCGGAAAAGCCTGGCGTATCGTCGGTAAAGCTTTGGCAAGACAGTCGATTGAAATTGTTGCGCGTGATAGATCGTTGGCAACCTATATCGTGCAGTACGATCCTGAAGAACAGAAAGTGACCGACGATTCCTTTTGGGATGAGATTCTGTTCGTTTTTGGCCTATACGGATCTAAGGAAAAAGAATACCGCGTAAGGCTAATCGAACACGAACAATTCACCGAAGTCATGGTGAGGGATGAGACCAACAAAGCCGTATCGAGCGGCGACGGCCTGACTTTGTTGCTGACGATTCAGCAGGCAATTGAAGACGATCTTGCCGGTCAATAGGCGGCATTTGATGACCGATTAGGTTGCATACTTTCGCCGCGAAACTTACGACGTTGAGTAATCCATTTTTTCGTTCTCCTTATCGAACGATTTAGTCTTTTTCAAGACGCCCTTGGCATTATCCTCTTGATTTTCTGTATCGTTACCTTGTTTTGAACTTTATCTCTTAACGGATTCCCCATGTTAAAAATTCCAGGAACATCCGCGCTGTCCGCATTCC